>CAINVQ010000001.1 GCA_903854175.1 uncultured Actinomycetes bacterium
AACCGAGTGCTTCTGCAGCAGCCTTTTCTTCGTCGTTACGTGCGTAGAGCACTCCTTGGATTTCACCACCGAGTCCCTTAAGAGCAGCCGCTGCAATAACGCCTTCTGGTGTTCCACCAATGCCAAGCAAGATGTCTACGCCCGAGTTTGGCCATCCGGTCGCAATGGCACCAGCAACGTCACCATCAGAAATAGAAATCACTCGAGCACCAGCTTCTCGCACTTCTGCGACGAGATCGTCGTGGCGAGGGCGGTCGAGAATTACAACGCCAAGTTCTTGGACGCTCTTCTTAAGTCGCTTAGAAAGTTCATTCAAGTTGTCTGTCGCCGACGCATTGATGTCAATCGCGCCGCGACCACGTGGACCAACAGCGATCTTGTTCATATAGAACGTTGGGCCGGGATTGAACATCGTCCCTTTTTCAGAAAGAGCAATAACTGAAAGCGCACCGTTTCGACCCATGGCCGTCAGTGTGGTGCCGTCAACTGGGTCAACAGCAACGTCAACCTGCGGAGCTGTGCCGTCACCAATTCGTTCACCGTTGTAAAGCATTGGTGCTTCGTCTTTTTCACCTTCACCAATAACAACAATTCCGTCCATGGCAATGCCACCGAGAACAAAGCGCATGGCGTCAACGGCGGCACCGTCAGCAGAGAGCTTGTCGCCACGTCCGGCCCAGCGAGCAGCAGCGATCGCCGCCGCCTCAGTGACTCGAATCATTTCTAGGGCAATATTGCGGTCTGGCGTCTGAGGTGGCTGCACCTAAAGATGGTACTCCGAGCCCCCATATTGTGCCTAAACAACAGGTCTTTATCTGCAGGTTTTTGCGGCAATACTTGAAGGGTGAGTTCTCTTGTAGTGAAGCCCTCTGGCCCCCTATCTGGGGAGGTCACTGCCTATGGCGCCAAGAATGCCGTTTTGAAGCAAATGGCGGCGTGCCTCTTGGCGAGCGGAGAGCACTGTCTCACTAATGTCCCAGACATCACTGACGTCACCATGATGGTTGAACTTCTCGTGGCGCTCGGATGCTCGGTCGAGCGTCCTAACAATCACGAGCTCTGCATCAGCGTCCCTGAAGCCAAGGACATCCATCCCGTTGCTCCCGCACATCTCTTTGAAGCAATGCGAGCTTCCATTGTCATACTTGGCCCACTACTGGCACGATGTGGCGAAGCAAACATGGCATTACCGGGTGGAGACGACTTCGGACAACGTCCAATCAATTTTCACACCGACGGTCTAAGTGCGATGGGCGCAGAATTTCATAACGATCGAAATTCAATTCGTGCGACAACAACGAGACCGCGTCTTAGAGCTACACGCATCACACTCGAGTACCCAAGTCACACCGCAACTGACAACTTACTTATGGCGTGCGTGCTGGCAGAAGGTCGCTCTGTAATTGATAACGCAGCACGTGAACCTGAAGTTGAAGATCTTGGTCACCAGCTCCAAGCCATGGGCGCGAAGATTGAAGGACTCGGGACCTCGAGGCTGACTATTGACGGCGTTGAAAAGCTAGAACCTGCTCACCATGAAGTTATTCCTGACCGCGTTGTTGCAGCGACCTACCTGGCGTCTGGTCTTATTACCGGGGGAGAAGTGCGCGTAGTTGACGCAGTCCCACGCCACATGGAAATGCTCCTTCGAAAGATTGAAACCATTGGTGGCGTTGTTGATATTTCGGGTCCTGGAATTTCTGTCAGAGGTCCCAAGCGACTTAGTGCGTGCGACGTTGCGACGTTGCCGTATCCAGGAGTTGCTACTGACTACAAACCACTAATCACCTCCATGCTGAGTGTTGCTGACGGCGTATCAGTTGTCACTGAGAATCTTTTTGCTGGTCGCTTTCGTTACGTTGATGAACTTGTTCGACTTGGTGCCACAATTACTACCGAAGGTCACCACGCCATGATTCGCGGCGTCGAGCACCTAACTGGAACCACAGTTCGTGCCACTGACATTCGTGCCTGCGCAGCACTTACACTGGCTGGACTGGTAGCTGAAGGGCAGACGACAATTGAAGGACTCGAGCACGCAGACCGTGGATACGATGACTTTGTTGGACGCCTGTCGAGCCTTGGCGCCAAAGTCGAGAGGTTCGCATGATTGCGCGTGACCCCGCAGTTCTTGTTGAACAAGCCAGATCTGGATCTCGCACCGCACTCGCCAGACTGATCACCTACGTGGAGTCTGGTGGGGCCCAGCACCGCCAAACTGTCTCCTTGGCTTACAAAGCCCCTTCGCCATACGTAGTGGGCATTACAGGGCCTCCTGGGGCCGGAAAATCGACGTTAACTGACCAGCTGATTACTACTGCTCTCACCCGGGGATCCTTTGACGGCGAGCACCCCTTTAGCCAGGTGGGCATCCTCTGCATTGACCCGAGTTCCCCCTTCACTGGTGGCGCAATTTTGGGTGACCGCATCCGCATGCAAGACCACGCGACAAATGAAAACGTCTTCATTCGCTCCATGGCAACACGTGGTCACCTCGGTGGACTTTCACTCGCGGTTCCAGATGCAGTTCGTGTTCTAGGAGCTGCAAGTTTCTCTCTCGCGCTCGTAGAAACTGTTGGAGTAGGTCAGATGGAAGTTGACATTGCTTCTGCTGCTGACACCACCATTGTTGTCACGAACCCTGGATGGGGAGACGCAATGCAAGCGAACAAGGCCGGTCTTCTAGAAGTTGCGGACATCTTTGTCATTAACAAAGCTGACCGTGCCGGTGTTCGTGAAACACGACGTGACTTAGAGCAGATGCTCGACCTTGGTGGAATGCACGAATGGCGTCCAACAATTCTTGAAACAGTCGCGAGCAATGGAACTGGCGTTGGAGCACTCTTCGAAGCAATATGCGAGCACCGTCGTCACCTCGAATCAAGTTCTCAAAATGCCCACATTGAAAAGCGCACCAAGGCCGAACTCGAGAAGGTTTTATCAGCGATGCTTCGTTCGCGAGTTTCAGGAATTAGCAATGGAGCTCGCTACGAAGAACAAGTGGCTGCCCTAATTGCTGGCACAACAGACCCCTACAAGGCCGCCGAGGCGCTACTCTCAGAAGCATGATTGCTACTTCAGTTGGATACGACATTGTCTTCTTGATTCACCTACTCGCTGGTGTTGCTGTGCTCGCGGTGTTCATCACCATGCACTACTCAGCGCAGAAAGTCGCACGTGGTGCTGACAGCGCTGTGCAACAGGCGAAGTTCCCTGTGGGGCGTAACTGGGCCGCACGGATGCTTCACATTTTGCCAATTACAGGCATCATCATGAGCATCACTGGATCAGACAAAGTTTCATTTTCTCAGCCGTGGGTGAGTGCCGGACTTCTTATTTACATTCTTGCTGCAGGTCACCTTGAAGCGCGTCTACTTCCAAGTGAGCGCGCGATTGCTCAAACAATTAGTGAAAAAGGCGTGGCTTCGCCAGAAGCTGGTCGCAAATTCATGATCTCAGTTGACACATTGCTCGCACTTGTTGCAGTGGGCTTCATTGTGATGCTTACTCAGATCTAGAAGAACGAAGCTCTTCCAACCATTCCCGCAGCCACTGTTGCATTGGTGACTTCATCAATCAACACAAAGCTTCCAGTAACTCGGCCTTCTCGGTAGTCATCAACGACAATCGGGTCGGCTGTTTGCAAGGTAGCAAGACCAATCTGATTTGTTGTCAGTGAATCTGCATCTTCAATCTTCAGCGTTTCGATGTCAACAACTCCATTGATCGCAGCGATGCGAACAGGCGTTACTTTCGAAGTGTGCTTCAAGCGAAGTCGCTGACCGCTTACGAGAGGCTTGTCTCCGAACCAACAAATCGTTGCAGTTATTTCTTTGGTGACCGTAGGCAGTGGTGCAGTTGCGATCATGTCGCCACGTCCAGCGTCAGTTTCTGCTTCGAGGTCGATGTCAATTGAGAGACCAACGCCAGCTTCACTCGTTGGTCCAGCGGCGTTGTTGACTGCTTTCACAGTTGTCTCAACACCCTGAGGCAGAAGCGTTACTTTGTCTCCAACTTTGATTGAGTGTCCGCACAGCATTCCGGCGTAAGTTCTTCCTCCACCGTTTTGGCGAAGCACCCACTGGATCGGAAGACGAGCTCCATCTGCAGTCCCAGCCCATGCACCAGCGTTACTTGTTTCTAAGGCTTCAATGACGGTCTGGCCGTTGTACCAAGGCGAGTTTGCTGAACGGTCCACCACGTTGTCACCAATAAGTGCTGAAACCGGAATGACCTTTACTGAGGAAATGTCAAGTTCACTTGCGATGGTGTTGATCTGTTCCACAACAGCATTAAATGCAGATTCGTCCCAGTTGACGGCGTCCATTTTGTTCGCGGCGACAATGATTGACCTAACGCCAAGAAGTGCTGCAATGCAGAGGTGGCGACGAGTCTGTTCCTTTAGCCCGCTCGCAACATCAAGAACTACGAGAGCGAGGTCTGCTGTTGATGCACCGGTTGCCATGTTGCGGGTGTACTGCACGTGTCCGGGACAGTCAGCAATGATGAACTTGCGATTTGGGGTAGTGGCGTAGCGGTAGGCAACGTCAATGGTGATGCCTTGTTCGCGCTCTGCTCTAAGCCCGTCGGTCACGAAACTGAGGTCAAGGTCGCCAACGCCGCGCTTCTCAGAAGCGGCCGCAACTGCGTCTAATTGGTCGTCAAAGAGCTGGCGGGTATCGACGAGAAGGCGTCCAATAAGCGTTGATTTTCCATCATCTACTGAGCCAACGGTAGCGAGGCGAAGGAGGTCTTTAGTTACGGTTTTCATTTAGAAGTAGCCCTCACGTTTGCGGTCTTCCATGGCGGTTTCACTAAAGCGGTCATCAGCTCTGGTGGCGCCTCGCTCAGAGACATTGGCAATGGAAATCTCATCAATAATTTTTTCAATAGTGTCTGCGTCAGAGTCAACTGCGCCAGTGAGGTTTGCGTCGCCAACGGTGCGAAAGCGAACGGTGCGAACTTCAATATTTTCATCACTACTTGGAACTACCCACTCACCAACTGCGAGCCACATGTTGTCTCGAAGCACAACGTGACGTTGGTGTGCAAAGTAAATCGATGGGAGTTCCATATTTTCGCGAGCAATGTATTCCCATACGTCGAGTTCGGTCCAGTCCGAAAGTGGGAATGCGCGAAGGTGTTCGCCAGCGTTGACTTTTCCCTGATAAAGCTGCCAAAGTTCAGGACGCTGGGCGCGTGGATCCCACTGTCCGAACGCATCTCTAAATGACAAAATTCGTTCTTTCGCACGAGCCTTATCTTCATCTCTGCGTGCACCGCCGAAGGCCGCATCAAACTTGTTGTCATTAATTGCGTCGAGCAGCGTCACGCTTTGTAGTCGGTTGCGTACCCCCATTGGTCCCGGGTCAGCAACCTTTCCTTGATCGATTGAATCTTGAACTTTTGCGACAATCAGACGAGCACCTGCTTTTTCTGCGGCGGCGTCTCGAAAGTCGAGGACCTCTTGGAAGTTCTGTCCGGTGTCAATGTGCATCACCGGGAAGGGAAGTTGCTGGGGCGCGAATGCTTTTTTAGCGAGGTGAAGAAGAACTGCCGAGTCTTTTCCACCAGAGAACAGCAGCACTGGGCGTTCGCATTCGGCGGCTACTTCTCGAAGAATGAAGATGGCGTGTGACTCAAGAAGGTCGAGGTGACTGGACGTCTTTGGGGTGTGAACAGGGGTTATTGACATAGGCAGATATATCCTACCAAATCACTAGGAATTGTCAGACATTAGGCTATTTTTATGACTATGCCAACCCCAGAGCTACTACAAGAGCTTGAAGCCATGGACGCAACCTTCGAGTCCTCTAGCCCACTAGAGATCTTGAAGTGGACGTTCAGTCGCTTTGCTGACGACGTTGCCATGGCCTGCTCATTCGAAGATCTAGCTCTGCTGCACATGGTCACCCAGGTTGCCCCCTCAACGGAAATTATTTTCCTCGACACCTTGGGGCACTTTTCGAAGACACTTTCTTTCGTCGCTGGGATCGAAAAAGATTGGTCACTCAATCTCACCAGAACAACTCCCGGACCCGATGCCGATGCTTTCGCATGTGGCACAGATCGGTGCTGTGAGCTGCGAAAAGTGGAGCCACTGAAGCGCGCAGTGCAGGGTAAAGCGGCCTGGATCACATCTGTGAAGCGCGTTGACGCACCGAGTCGTGCATCTATGAAAACCCTGATGTGGGACGATAAATTCGGTCTCGTTAAGGTCAACCCATTCGCAAAATGGACTGACGATGACGTTGCGTATTACATCTCATCGAACAAGCTCCCTGAGCACCCACTCTGGGCTGAGGGGTATGCATCGATTGGTTGCGAGAGGATGACCGCGAAGCCACTCGTGGCGGGTGACCGACGCTCAGGTCGCTGGGTCGGTGCCGACAAAGAGGAATGTGGTCTTCACGAGGCATAACATCCACCAAATTTAAAACTTTTTACATTACATTTGTATGAATGTTCACGGTGAATGTACAGGGGTAGGTCGGATGCTTCTAATTATTATTGCGCTCTTCTGGGTAGCCATTTTGGCACCCGTTGCTGTAAAGCACTTTCGCGACAG
>CAINVQ010000002.1 GCA_903854175.1 uncultured Actinomycetes bacterium
GAAGACAAGGGCGAAGAAATCGCAAACTTGATGCTTGCGTTTATTGCCAAGAACTAGAAGTAGTTCTCTCCGAGAGCTTCACTCCAGGGGGCGACTTTAAGGTCGCCCTTTGGAACGCTCCAGCGAAATACTGGTTTGATATCGAGCACTGGTGTGCCGTCAATACCGTCTAGCCCGCGCACTGTTATTGAACGCTCGTTTACTGACTTGATTGCAACCGTTGTTAGAAGAATACGATTTGGGCGGTCCTTGTTACGCTGCGCAAAAATTCCAACATCTGGCCAGTCAGTGTTGCCACGAGGGTGACGGTGCCAGGGCCCTGGTGGGACGTCTTCAGCCCAGTCGGCGAAGAATACGACTTCGATATGCGAGAAGTCTGAGAGTCCCTTCAAGGCCTCTGAGGGGACGTCTTGGGCGAGTTCAATGGTGCTTTCGATGTCGTCCCAATTGTCGTCAAGAGCCTCACTGCGGTCGTTGCGGATATATGCGACTGGTCTAACAATGTGTTCCATTCACCTAATCTAGTGAAGCAAACCAGCTCTAGGGGTATCGTGTACTTTTCTAGAAGCAACCCGAAAGATATATGGCTGAACTGACTTTTACTTATGGAACCATGGCGGCTGGAAAATCCACCTTGGCACTCCAACTTTGCTGGCAACTTCGAGAAAATAGAAGTGATATTGCACTCTGGACATTTGGCCAAAGAAGTAATAACGGAAAAATTACGAGTCGAATTGGTATTGAAGCAGATGCTGACGCCATTGAAAATGGTGAAGACCTGACACCTCGAATTAAGAAACTCCTCGCCGAAGGAATAAAAATCCTCGTAATCGATGAGGCACAGTTCGCCAGCACAGAACAAATTGACCAACTAGGGCAGTTAGTTGATAATGATGATGTTGATGTTCACGCATTTGGGTTATCAGCTGACTTCCAACTAAATCTGTTTCCAGGGTCCGCACGTCTATTTTCGATCGCCGACGTGGCGCGTGAGCTCCCACTCACCTCAACGTGCTGGTGCGGCAATAAAGGGCGCTGCAATGCCCGAGTCGTCGACGGAGTGATTGTCAGAGATGGTGACCAGTTCGTCATTGGTGACGTTCATCATGGGGTTGTTCACTACCAGGTGCTTTGTCGCACGCACTACCGCACAGGCAAGTTGGGACCTATTTAAGAGTGGGCTTGTATCCACCCAAAGTTCACTTTTGAACGCCAAAATAGATTCATGTCAACTGAACAAGAAACCAGCGTCGGTCAAGGAATTGATTGCATGAATCGATTCGGGATCTTCTCCGAATGTCAAAACTGTGGTGGAAAATTATCAGCTGAGCACGCTCATTATCGCTGCACCGCATGTGGGTGGCGCGATAGCTGCTGTGACTAGTTCTACTTTTTAAAGAACTTAATTATCAATTTTTGAACTCAGGGCTAACCACACGATGCCGAGTAGTCCAGAAATTATCGCTGCAAAAAAAAGTCCAATTCGTGCTTGTCCCAGTTGAGAAGAAGTTGACAATGTAATCTCTGCGATCACGATTGAAACGGTGAGCCCCATTCCTGCAAGCAGACCAACACCAAAGACTTCTCTCAAATCTAAACTTTCAGGAAGCTTTAATTTTGTGAAACGAGTCAGCGCCCACGCGGCAATGCCAATACCCAGAAACTTTCCAATAACTCTTGCGATAACTAAAGCAATGCTGATTTTGCTAAACGTGAGAGAAAAGTTCAAATGTGACAGCAGATTGATCCATATGTACACAGGGATGACTACGAAAGTTGCTACCGGAGATAAGTAGCGAATGAGTTTTTCTCGGTAGGGCAAAATAAATCCAAAAATCGCTGCACCAAGTGTGTAGATTGCACTGGTTAAATGAAGTTGACTTCTAAAAAATATTCCTATAACTAAAAGAGATAAGAAGTCGTCGGCCACTGCAAGCGTCAATAGGAAGAGCCTTACCTTTGGATTCAC
>CAINVQ010000003.1 GCA_903854175.1 uncultured Actinomycetes bacterium
ATACGGGGTTGACACTAAATAGCTCCTGTGTGATTACGTTCATGAACAATACGCAGTCCATGAAGCGTAAGCCACGGTTCGTGGTGCTGTACGTGTTTTGTGTGAGGAGATACGAGTCCTGCGAGTCCTCCGGTGGAAATTACCGTGGCTTCGCCTATTTCTTCCTTGATTCGCTCCACCATTCCGTCCACTTGGGCGGCGAAACCATAGAGCACTCCTGACTGAATTGATTCAACAGTTGAGCGTCCAATGACCGAGCGTGGCTTAACGAGCTCCACCGAGCGAAGCGCTGAAGCCTGGGTGTAGAGCGCTTCAAGAGAGATGGCAACACCAGGGGCGATTGCTCCGCCCATGTACTCGCCCTTGGCGCTTATGACATCAAAGACTGTTGCTGTTCCCATGTCCACCACAATTGACGGTCCTGGGTAGAGGTCGTACGCACCAACTGCGTCAGCAATACGGTCAGCGCCAACTTCACGTGGGTTGTCATAAAGAATTGGCATTCCCGTTTTTGTGCCTGGCCCAATGACAGTGATATCGAGTTCAGAGAACCACCGATTCGCCATTCGTCGAAGCTGTGTTGTTACTGACGGCGCAGAAGATGAGATTGCCATTGCCGTAACAGCAGTTCGAAGGTCAAGTCCTTCGAGGTCAAGTAGCTGCGTGAGGATCATTGCGTGTTCATCAGGAGTGCGCTCTGGCGAAGTGGAAATGCGCCAGTGAAATGCGAGGCCGCGCTCTCCTGTTGCTTTCGCAAAACCCATGGCGTCCGGAAGTTCTGGAGCTTCTGGCCCAAAGAGTCCAATAACCGTCTCTGTGTTTCCTACGTCCATTGCTAACAGCATTAGTTTTTCGCCTTAATAGTTACTGGTCCATTGTCAAGAAGTCGTACGCCATCAATTTTTGCGGTGATGATTGCTCGAAACTCTCCAGCTTGTGAATCATCGGCTGGACGAAGTGTGTAGTTGTCAACAATTTCTGCGTAAACAATTTCTGCACCAGCTGAGCGAAGAATTGTGCGCATGCGGTGTCTCAGTTCTCCGGCACATTCCACTTCTTCTTGCGCCGCAGCGATTGCTTGCGAAATACACTTTGCACGAATACGGTCATCGGGACTCAGTCGAGCGTTACGACTCGATAGTGCAAGTCCTTCACTATCGCGCTTAATCGCACACGTAACAATTTCTACATCAAAGGCCAGGTCTCTAACCATCTGGCGAATAACTGCAATCTGTTGAAAGTCTTTTTCACCAAAGTACGCACGACATGGACCTGTCACCGTGAAAAGTTTTGCCACCACGCTCGCCACACCGTTGAAGTGACCTGGTCTGCCTTCGCCTTCGAGGGTGTCACTGACGCCCTTCATGGTTACCTTCGTGGGCGTTGCTTCTGGGTAGTCCGGCCACATCTCTTGCAGCGTTGGCTCAACTAAGCAGTCAACGCCATTCGCCTCTGCGACAGCACGGTCAGCTTCAGGCACTCGAGGGTACGCCTCGTAGTCACTCTTAACGCTGAACTGAATTGGGTTTAGAAAGATTGTTGCAAGAACAACGTCACCATTGCTCTTAGCTTTTTCAAAAAGTGAGGCGTGCCCAGCGTGCAACGCACCCATAGTTGGGACGAGTCCGATTCTCCTGCCACTCGCACGAACTTCAGAGGCGTAGTTACGCCAGTCATTAATTGAACTCAGTTGTTCCATGACTACGCCTTTAGTTGCGAACGTCGCTTTTCAGCGAGTTCGAATGCAGCGTTTGCTAGAGCCACGTACGTTGAGCGCTCTGTTTCAGGAAGTGCTGCAAGGTGTGCGTCAATTGTTGCCATGTCGCCGCGAGACGCTGGTCCAGTGAGTGCATCTGCAGGTCCGACTTCTCTAACGTCACGAAGCGACTGTTCGGCGAGTGGAAGAAAATCTTCGAGACTGAGTCCTGCTGCTTGGGCGAGAACTTCAACGTGACCCATAAGCGCAACGAGGTGATTTGCCGCAACGACAGCAGTCGCGTGATACAGCGTGCGCTGATCATCGCTCATCGTGATGATTCGTCCATCAAGTGCTGTTGCGATTTCACGAATACCTTCATCTCCTGCCACGCAGTACGTTGCGCCATGAAGACGAGCGGCACCGAGGTCTCCAGAAGGAAGTGCCATCAACGGGTGGATGGAAGCAACACGAGGGTGTGCTCCGAGAACACTCAGTGTTCTAGAACCAGCGACGTGCGCCACGATTTGGTTTTCACTCTGAGGAATTTGTAGAGCAATTACGTCAATGAAGTCATCTGGAACAGTGAGCAAGATCACGTCAGGAGATGAAATGAGATGTAGCTCGTCATGATGGATCAGTTGAATGTCATAACCGCACTTGGTCAGTGCAGAAGAGAACGATGTACCGGCACGACCAGCACCCACGATTGAAATTTTCATAATGCTCCTATCCGTTCCAGTCCCTGACGGGTACCGTTCGGTGTTAGCGCAACAAGTCGAGTGTACCTAGTGGCACTACCCTTTCGCGAAATGAATTCAGTAAATCTTTTGGTACCAATTGAGGGGCTAATTCCTGCAGTGGAATAAGGACAAATGCTCGCTCGTACATCCGAGGGTGAGGCACCAGAACATCTGGGTTTTCACTGATTTCATCACCAACGAGCAGGACGTCAACGTCGAGAGTTCTTGGGCCCCAGTGCACTTCCCTCGTTCTTTCACACGCCGTTTCAGCTGCATGAGCACGTTCTAAAAGCTCCAGTGGCGAATCGTCAGTTTCAACTTCTAGAACAAGATTCCAAAAGTCATCTTGGACAACGCCCCCAACAGGTTCAGTTTCATAGACCTGAGAGATGCGGTACGGATCAGTTCCGCGAACAATGTCAATCCCAGTTCGCAGATGACTTACGCGGTCACCGACGTTTGAGCCCAGCGAAAAATAACAGCGACGCACTACTTACGTTTTCGCGTACAGCGAACACCCACGCTCGCAATGTCCTCTGGGACTGGTGGAACAACTTTCTTCACCATCACCGTTACTGATGAAATAGCTGGATCAAAAACAAGAATTTCACTCGCCACTCGATCACACAAAGTTTCTAGTAACAAGAACTTTCCTTCAACGGCAATGCGCTGGGTCAATGTAATGATGAGCGCGTAATTAGTTGTTTCGTTAATGTCGTCTTTTTTTGCGGCCTTCTTGAAAGAACGCTCAATATCAAGATCAAAAACCAAAGGTTGTGCTTGTGTTCTCTCTTGGGGAAGGATTCCAACAACTGCGCTGACGCGAAGTTCGCGCAGTTCAATCACATCGCTCACGCAGGAACCTCTGGAAGATCAAACAGCACAGTTCGCCCGTCAGGCCCAATGGAACGTTTGAAGAGTCGCTCCACTAATGCAATTGACTGACTCGTTGTAGGAACTTTTTTTGTCCAAACGAGGTAACCAGCAATAACGCCAAGTAGGCGATCAGAAACTTCGTCACTGTGCAGCAGCACTGTCACATTGTTCTGCATTGAGTTAGCGAGGTCTTTGTAACACGCTTCTAGAACTTCTCGTTGCTGAGGGCCACCGCGAAGTGCGTAGTGACTCGCAGTTAGTCCATGCTCGAAATAAGAACTGAGATTTTGCATGACAGGCAAAATTGAAATAACGCGACCGAAGCCTTGGTGCTTTAACCAAAGCAACTCTTCGTCACGGCGAACGCGACGGTGCACGGTGGTAGATCCACCAGGTCGTTCAGAAATCGCGAGGATCCCCTTGTACACCCAGGTGAAGCTCCGAGGCTCTATGCCCGCTGCCCACTTGCCCCTCACGCCACTACCTCCTGCACG
>CAINVQ010000004.1 GCA_903854175.1 uncultured Actinomycetes bacterium
CAATATGAAGTCCGTCAACCATAAATAAATTTTACAGTTTGGACTATAAAACTTTGGTCAAGAGCTTTTGACGCTAAATGGCTCATAACCATCGATCTCGAGCACTTCAGAAAGTTCTGCACCACCAGTGGCGACTACTAGTCCTTCGCTAACAACGTGAATCTTGGTTGGTGTTAGTTCTTGCAGTAAACGTCGGAAGTGCGTGATAGCGAGTACTCCACAGTTCCATTCTTTTGTTGCGAGCTGCAAACGTCGAGCAACTGCACCGAGCGCGTCAACGTCAAGTCCTGAGTCGATTTCGTCAAGTACCGCAAACTTCGGCTTCAAGATGCCAAGTTGCACCATTTCAGCTCGCTTGCGCTCTCCACCAGAAAGATCAACATTCACAAATCGATCGAGAACGTCTGGGCGAAGCTCAACTTTGTTCGCTTCTTCAATCATTCGTTCACGCAAATTCGTTTCACTCGCGCCAGCAGCGTGAAGAAGGTCGTAAGGACGAACACCTGGAACTTCCATTGGCTGTTGCAACGCGAGTAAGAGTCCGTGTCGAGCTCGCTCTGTTGGCGAAAGTGTAAGAAGCTCTACCCCATCAAGCTGCACGGAACCATCTAGAACTTTGTAGCCAGGGTGTCCAGTCAGCACGTGAGCAAGTGTTGACTTACCTGAGCCGTTTGGGCCCATGATTACGTGTACTTCACCCGAAGACATTTCCAGGTCAAAACCACGAAGTACTTCTTTGCCAGCAACTTCAGCGCGAAGACCTTGAATTTTTAGAACTGAACTCATGCGAGCTCCACTTCTACTCGACCGTTATTCACAGACACTTCGTAATGAGCAACCGGGCGCGTCGCGGGAAATGACATTGGACCGCCATCTTTCAAGCTGAACATTGCACCGTGACGAGCACATTCGATTTCACAGTTTGCGGTATCAACAATACCTTCGGCCAAACTGAAATCTTCGTGGCTGCAGCGGTCATCAAGGACGTAGACATCTTGTTCGATGCGAACAACAACAAGAGTACGATCGCCCATCTTGACTTGCCTAGCTCCACCATTTTCAAAGTCGCTGAAGGCACCAATATCTGTAAGGGTCATGGCGTTACGACCTTTACCTGAGCAAGAACCGATGTCACGTCTTGTTCAACAAGGTTTGCTAATTCTTTTGGCAACGTAGTCAGCATTTCATTAAAGAAGCCCTGGATCATCAATCGCTCGGCGTCATCACGTGTAACGCCGCGAGATTCGAGGTACCAACGTTGCAATTCATCAAGTGGGCCAACGCTCGAGGCGTGTGCACACATGACATCATTTTCACGAATGTCTAGGTTTGGCACACTGTCTGCATGGGCGTGTGGTGAGAGCAGCAAGTTGTGGTTCGTTTGGCGAGCATCAGTGCGCTTGGCACCCTTTTCAATTTCGATTACACCCGTGTAAACCGAACGTGATTCATCTGCAACCGCACCCTTAGAAAGCAGTAGTGAGCGACTACGTCCAACTTTGTGGAACTGTCGTGTTCGAAAGTCATGAACCTGTTTTCCAGATCCAAGGAATGTGGTGCGAAGTTCATTCTCCGCACCAGTTCCGAGAAATTCTGCGTCGTTACGTGAACGGTTGTAATAACCACCAATACCAATCACTGCTTGGCGAAGTCGACCATCTCTTTGGATAAGACCTGAAGTTCGAGCTACGTGCCACGCTGTTGTGTTTAGTCGCTGATACGTAATGAGTTTTAGCGATGCATTTTCTCCAATTACGTATTCGCTAAGAGGCACAACCAAAGCATTTTCGCCACCTTCGAAGTATTCAACAACAGTGGCACTTGATCCCTTGGCAAGTTCAATTTGTGTTCGAGAGAATGAAGACTGTGCACTGGTGACGTTCAGAACAATTATTGGTTTTTCAACATGAATGCCCGCATCAACACGAATGACCGTGGTTGTAGGTGCGAGTGCAGCGTTCAACTGGGCGAATGTGTCACTTTCATAGCGTGAAGTGAGTGATTGTCCACTCAGTGAAGTTGATGATTCAACAGACTCAGCGCTCACACCGTTTGGAAGCTCACCTATGTTTACGCAGTATCCATCAACAACGCGAATAACAAGACCAGCACTTTTCGTTAGGTCTGTTGCGAATGATGAGTCAGTGTGTGCTGATGGATTTGATGTAACGCTGAACCTGTCAAGAACCAGTTCCCCGAGTGGGGCGTAGCGCCAAACTTCGTCAGTCGGTGTTGGCAGCCCGGTAGCTTCAAAGGCACTAAATGCGTCACGACGTGACGAGGCATCGCCACGGGTAGCAATGAACGAGGAGGCTGAATCAGCGAATATTTTCATAGTTTTAGAGACTTAGTAAGTGTAATCGGGCAAAGAAAATGCCCAGCAGTGCCTCCTCTAGGCTGACGAATGAACTCGTAGGGGGAATCATGGCCTTTTCATCAGAAGTTTTGTCACTAGAAGTCAATGGACACGTCGCCACACTTTGGCTTGACCGACCTGACGCACGTAATGCGATGGGTCGAGATCTCTTTACAGACCTTCCTCTCGCCGCAAAAGAGGTAGCGAGCAATAAAGACATTCGAGTACTCGTTATTGCGGCCAAGGGCCCAGCATTCACGGTTGGCCTCGATCTAAAAACTATGGGCGGAAACCTAGGGGCTTCATCTAACGCAAAGTCATCTGCCGTTGCGAACTCTACTTTCTATGATTCAATTCTTCGCATGCAAGACGCAAATACCTGCTTTAGTGAACTAAAGATTCCTGTTATCGCAGCAGTACACGGCTACTGCCTAGGTGGAGGTATTGACCTTATTACTGCCTGCGATATTCGCCTTTGCTCAAGTGATGCAGTTTTCTCAGTACGTGAAGCAAAAATTGCCATTGTTGCTGACCTTGGAACTTTGCAGCGTCTTCCGAAGATTGTTAGTGCTGGCCACGTTGCAGAACTCGCCTACACCGCAAGAGACTTTGACGCTGCCTACGCAGAGCGAATTGGACTTGTCAATCGTGTAGCTGGAACAAACGCAGAATCAGTGCTCGCATCTGCCTACGAACTCGCTAACGAGATAGCTGCGAACTCTCCCCTTGCGGTTCAAGGAACAAAATCAGTTCTTGCCGCAAACGATGGAAGAACTGTTGAAGAAGGGCTTAAATTCGTTGCGAACTGGAATGCTCTCTACATCAACAGCAATGACCTCAAAGAAGCTTTCACTGCATTCCTTGAGCGTCGCCCCGCTGTATTCAAGGGTGATTAACGGCGCCAGAATTTCCAGCCGCGTCGATCTTTCTTAGATTGTTCATCTAGTTCACGTCGTCGTTCTTCAATAAGTTCAGGCGCAATCGCGTTCACAATTTCACTCGCCATATCAAGAATCTCTCGACGGTCTTCAACTGGAATGTTGTTCTCTGGAAGTTTCTCTACTGGCTTATCAACAAGTGTGCCGTGCGCCCATCCCACATCAACTAAGCGTCGTTCGTACGTGAGGCAGTTCTCGGGACACGACCAGGGCTGATCTGGCGCATTGCCGAGTACACAGAACCGTGCGACCTCGCCTGATTTATAGGTTCGGCTCTGAAAGTGTTTACATTCTTCTCGCATGCCCATTAATAAATCATCTCACAGATTTTCTATGGAATACTGTCGACTAAAGCTATTGGAGTCATATGAAAATCGTTCTTTTAGGTACTGGTTCACCCATCCCGAATCCAGATAACGCCGGGCCGTCAACGTTGGTCCAGACGGGAACAGCAAATATTCTTTTTGACGCTGGCCGCGGCGTTGTTATGCGCCTCGCTAAGGCGCAACTAGTGCCAGCCATGTTGAGCGGAGTTGTGCTCACTCACCTTCACAGCGACCACGTTTGTGACCTCAATGACGTGATCACCACCCAGTGGGTTATGGCGCCATCAGGCACTAATTTCAAAATTGTTGGACCAGTTGGAACCAAAGCATTCATTGACGGCATGCGAGAGATGTTGCAAGCTGACGTTGGCTACAGAATTGGCCACCACGCAGATCTCAACGAACCACCAAAGCTCGAAGTTCTTGAAGTCCAGCCTGGCGACAAGTTCACAATTGGCGACCAAGAAATTATTGCTGGCGCCACAGATCACCGTCCGGTAGATCCTTCACTCGGATACCGAATTGAAAAAGATGGTGAAAGCGTTGTCATCGGTGGTGACGGAGTTCCATGTGCATCGCTCGACGAACTCGTAAAGGGTGCCAGTGCATACGTACAGACAGTTATTCGCGATGACTGGGTTAAGTCAATCCCTAACCCACGCCTGCAAGACATTCTGGACTATCACTCAAGTGTTGCTCAGGCTGCAGACACCGCACAACGTGGTGGCGTAAAGGCACTAGTGCTCACTCACTACGTTCCACCAATTTCCAAAGAATCTGAACCTGAGTGGCGTGAACTTGCATCTGGGTTTAGTGGACTCGTTGTTATGGGCCCAGACCTCACGACGCTTGATGTATCAACCATGGAAGTTTCATAAGCACAATGTCGAATCTTCGTGTTGACGAGCGAGACTTATCACGAAAAGAAATAAAAGATGCGTGCTGGGTTGCTCAACGAGCATTCATGGATGATCCATTCTTCTGTCACCTCTCACCGGGGCCGAAGTTACGTAAACGTGGGCTGTACTTATTCTTCTTAAATCAGCTCCTGCACTTTGGCAAAGGTGGTCGAATCATCACGGTTCGAAATGAAGCTGATGAAATTGTTGGAGTTTCAGCTTGGCTACCGGCTGGTTGTTACCCCCAGTCAGCCCTCACGCAGATTGCTCAGATTCCAGGAGTGATTCGCTCAATGTACCGTAGACCGCTAGCGCTCGTTGACGGCACTAAGTACCTGAATGAAATGTCTAAGAAGCACCCGAAAGATCCACATTGGTACTTATTTCTCTTAGTCGCTGAACCAGCCATACAGCGAAGTGGAATCGGAACGATGCTTATGCACCATGCAATTGAAGAAATTGATCCTCAGGGACTTCCCGTTTATCTAGAAACACAAAATGAGGACAACATTGCGTATTACCAGCGCTTCGGGTTTGAAGCTCGTGAACCACTGACGCCTGTAAAAGACGGTCCACCTCTGCTTCGAATGTGGCGTAACGCTCGTTAACGCTTTGCTGAGTTACTAAATTTCATTTCATCTTCAAGTTTGCCGTGCTTCAACAGCAAGGTATCAAGCGCAAAGTTTTGGTACAGCTTCCACGGTTTTTTCAATGCCTGCTTCGGAAGATTGTCTTGGGCGCGCATTATGTAGCCAGACGTAAGGCCCATGGTTGGCTCAAGATTTTTGTCATCAGGAACGTTCGGTGTGGCTTGACGCATTCCCAATTTTTCCATTTTGTTGAGAAGTCGACAAATGTAATCAGCCGTTAGGTCGGCCTTAAGAGTCCATGATGCGTTCGTGTATCCAAATGTTGTCCCGAGATTTGGCACACCAGAAAGCATGATGCCCTTATACGAAACCGTTTTACCAATGTCAACTGGTTTCCCATCGACACTGATACTCATTCCACCAAGAAGTTGCATAACGAGCCCTGTCGCGGTGACAACAATGTCAGCCTTTATCTCTCGACCAGAAGTGAGTCTGATTCCATCAGTTGTGAAGGTTTCAATCGTGTCAGTTACCACTTCAGCTTTTCCAGAAGAAATAGATGTGAAGAGATCACCATTTGGTACAAGACACAGTCTCTGGTCCCATGGGTTATACGTAGGGTTGAAGTGGGTGTCTACGTCGTAACCTTCGGGCAATTGATCAATTGCGCCTTGACGAAGTTGCTTCTTTATTAGGTCAGGTTTTTTCTGACTTAACTGATACATCAGCATCCCCAGAGTGATTGCCTTAAATCGAATTAATTTGTGGGCAAGCTTTGGCGAGAACTTCGCTCGAATCTTGTCGGCGAATGCATCAACATCGGGTCGGGCCACAACATACGTTGGTGATCTCTGTAGAAGCACTACCTTCGCGGCATCTTTCGCCATTGCTGGAACAATTGTCATTGCGGTGGCACCACTTCCAATTACAACAACAGTTTTGTCTTTGTAATCAAGATTCTCGGGCCAGAGTTGTGGGTGAATAATGGTTCCCTGGAATGCATTCTCTCCAGGAAAGTCCGGACGGTACCCCTTGTCATAGGTGTAGTACCCAGTATTTCCCCAGAGAAAATTACAGGTCATTGTTTCTTGCTCGCCAGTGTCGGTGTGCTTAATCGTTACTGTCCAGCATGCACTTTCACTTGACCACTTCGCATCAACTGCTCGTTGGTTGTAGCGAATTCGTTCTTCAACGCCAAACTTTTCGGCAGTCTCTCGAATGTAATTAAGGATTAGTGGCCCGTCAGCAATTGACTTCGCTTCACGCCATGGCGCGAAGGAATATCCAAGCGTGTACATGTCGGAGTCGCTGCGAACTGCTGGGTAGCGAAAGAGGTCCCATGTTCCTCCGCTTACGCTGCGAGATTCAAGAATTGCGAATGACCTCGTTGGCGCTTGCATCATGAGATGGCAAGCAGCACCAATTCCTGAGAGCCCTGCTCCAACTACTAGAACATCTACATGGTTTGAATTAGCTGTGTCCATATTCGACACACTACTTTCAGCCAATCGTTAACCGATTGAACCTTCCATTTGCAGCTCAATTAGACGAGACCACTCAACGGCGTATTCCATTGGAAGGGTGCGTGTTACCGGCTCAATAAAGCCGTTCACGATCATTCCCATAGCTTGAGCCTCGGTGAGCCCACGGCTCATTAGATAGAACAACTGGTCATCACCGATCTTCGAAACCGTAGCTTCGTGACCAATTGATGCGTCCTGCTCTCCGACTTCCATGTACGGCTTAGTTTCAGAGATTGACTGCTCGTCGAGGATGAGTGCGTCGCAACGTACGAAGCTCTTGGCTCCAGTTGCGCCCTGTTCAACCTTTACGAGACCACGGTAGGAAGTTAGCCCACCATCTTTTGAGATTGACTTAGAAACAATTGTTGATGTTGTTTCAGGTGCACAGTGCACCATCTTTGCTCCCGCGTCTTGCACCTGACCGGGGCCAGCGTACGCAACGGATAGAACTTCGCCCGAAGCCTTCGGCCCCATCAAGTAAACAGCTGGGTACTTCATGGTGAGGCGTGAACCAATGTTTCCATCAATCCATTCAACGTGAGCTTCAGCTTCAGCACGCGCGCGCTTGGTGACCAAGTTGTACACGTTGTTCGACCAGTTCTGAATGGTGGTGTAAGTAATGCGTGAACCAGGAAGTGCAACTAGCTCTACTACTGCAGAGTGCAGTGAGTCCGTTGAGTAGACCGGAGCTGAGCAACCTTCTACGTAGTGAACCTGAGATCCTTCGTCAGCAATGATGAGTGTGCGCTCAAACTGACCCATGTTCTCAGTGTTAATACGGAAGTACGCCTGTAGTGGTTGATCAACTTTTACGCCTGGCGGTACGTAGATGAATGAACCACCTGACCATACGGCTGAGTTAAGTGCAGCGAACTTGTTGTCGTTTGGTGGAATGACCTTTCCGAAATATTTACGAACGAGTTCTGGGTATTCACGAACAGCAGTGTCCATGTCGCAGAAAAGAACACCGAGGCGTTCGAGGTCTTCACGATTACGGTGAAAAACAACTTCTGATTCGTACTGTGCTGTCACTCCAGCTAAGTACTTACGTTCAGCTTCTGGGATTCCAAGCTTTTCGTACGTGTTCTTAATTGCATCTGGAAGGTCTTCCCAACGGTCAACCTGATTTTCAGTTGGCTTGATGTAGTAGTAAATGTCGTTGAAGTCGAGGTCGGGCATACGACTTGCAAACCATGGCAACATTGGCTTGCGTTCAAAGTTCTTCAGGGCATTGAGGCGGAAGTCGAGCATCCACTGCTCTTCTTTCTTCATGGCCGACATCTCTCGGACGATTGCCTCGTTGATACCCTTCTTTGGCTTGAAGACGGCTAGGTGCTCATCAGACCAGCCCAACTGGTAACGGCTGAAATCCAGATTGTCAATTGACATGTAGCTCCTTGGGGATTTACCCTACGTCCATAGTAGTAACTAATTGGGGTCCCATGCCCAAGATTTACTGGCAAACTAGCAATCCATGACCAAACCCACAGCCCCTAAGCGTCCCCACTCACTCACCCATCATGGTGACACCCGAGTTGACCCCTACTACTGGCTGATGGACCGTAGCAGCGAAGAAGTGCTTTCTCATCTACGAAATGAAAACGAATTCCTCAAAAGTGAGCTCAAGCACCTAGAGCCTCTCACTGAAGAACTCTTCCAAGAGATGAAGTCTCGAATTGAAGAGACTGACAACTCAGTTCCATCGCGCAAGCGTTCATGGTGGCACTACAGCCGAACGGTCGAAGGACTCCAGTACCCAATCGTGTGTCGACTTAAAGCAACCAGTGATGACTACACCCCGCCAACAATTGATCCGGCTACTCCAATAGCTGGCGAAGAGATTGTCATTGACATGAACGTCGAAGCTGGCGACAGCGACTTCTTTTCAGTCGGAGTGCTCGCGATCAGCTTCGATGACAAATGGCTCGCCGTAGGAACTGACTTTGAGGGTAATGAACGTCACCGCGTGACGTTCCGATCTCTCGTTGGTGAAAATGCACCCGAAGACGTTATTGAAGACGTGCACTACGGATCAGCCTGGTCAACAGATTCAAAGTACTTCTTCTACACCCGAGTAGATGATGCGTGGAGACCTCACCAACTTTGGCGACACAAACTCGGAACAGACGCTTCGCAAGATGTTCTCGTGTACCAAGAAGACGACGTTCAGTACACCGTTGGTGTTGGAAGATCTCGAGACGACAAAATCATTGTTGTATTTCTCAGCTCTTCTATGACTACTGAGTGCTACTGGCTACCAGCTGGTGAACCCACCAAAGCACTTGAACTGGTTGAAGCACGACGTCACGGCATTGAATACAGCGTTGACCATTTCACTGACAAGAATGGAAAAGCCTGGTGGTTGAAAATAACTAATGAGAAAGCAGTTGACTTCCGCTGTCTTGCTCGTCCAGTAAGTGGTGGCGAGTGGCGAGAAATCATTGCCCACCAGCCTGGTAATCGACTCGATGGCATTGACACCTTCGCGAACTTCTTTACCATCAGCACGCGCGAAGAGGGCTACTGCGTTGGTCGCATTGTTAAAGCTCTCGATGGTGATGACCCGTTTGGTGATGACTTCTTTGCTCGGTCTGAAGTGATTGACTCTGGGGCAAAGCCCAGCACGCTTAACTGTGGTGGCGGCGAATACGACACACCGTTTGTCCGTATTTCAGTCACTTCCCTGGTCACTCCCGCCTACATTGCTGACATAAACGTAGAAACCGGGGAACGCTTTATTCGCAAACAACAAAAAGTGCTGGGTGGCTACGACGAATCAAAGTATGTAACAACTCGCCTTTGGACCGTTGCCAGCGATGGGCAGCGACTTCCAATTTCTCTGGTGGCTCGACGCGACTTAGTAAACATCAATGCTGATGGCACCATGACCGCGAAGAAGCCTTCACCGTTTCTTCTCTATGGATATGGGAGTTATGAAGCTTGCATGGATCCGTATTTCTCAGTCTCACGACTTTCAATGCTTGATCGTGGTGTGATTTACGCAATTGCTCACATTCGTGGTGGCGGAGAAATGGGCCGTAATTTCTACCTTCAAGGCAAGCTAAGCCAGAAGCCAACAACATTTAGTGATTTTGTTGCAATCACCCGTGAACTTATTGCCAAGGGCTGGACAACACCGCAGCAATTAGCTGCCATGGGAGGATCTGCTGGTGGACTGCTGATGGGTGCGGTTTCAAACCTTGCTCCAG
>CAINVQ010000005.1 GCA_903854175.1 uncultured Actinomycetes bacterium
ACACGACTTTGACACCAAGGACGCAGAGTCAGCCATGGCGGTCATTGAGATGTACCGCTTCGTGTTGCCAGCAAACTTGCTTGGGCTCCCAGCGGCGTGCGTCGCAACAGGTGTAGCGAACGGACTGCCTACTGGTGTGCAAGTAATAGGTGACATGTTCCGTGAGGATCTGTGTCTTGATGCAGCTGAAGTTATTGAGAGCGCCGTAGGAGTATTAACTCCTATTGATCCTCGTAGCTAGGAGCTACTTACCCTGCCAGTTTGGTGCGCGCTTTTCTGCAAAAGCAATGGCGCCTTCCATGGCGTCAGAACTCTTCATAATGATGCCAAAAGCATCATTGTTGATTGGCCAACCATCATCGTCTGAAACTTCAACGGCACGCTTCATGACGTCCTTTGAAACGCGAACAGCAAGTGGCGCAGATGTAGCAATGCGCTCAGCAAGTGCGAGTGCTTCTTCGAGTACTTGAGCACCAGGAACAACTTTGTTCACGAGACCAAGTGCGTATGCGCGGTTGGCATCGATTGGGTCACCAGTAAGTGCCATCTCTAACGCAATAGCCATTGGCACGCGCTTAGGAAGACGAATAAGTCCACCAGCACCAGCCACGAGTCCACGCTTTGCTTCAGGGATTCCAAACATTGCGTGGTCGGCTGCAATTACCATGTCACACGAGATCATCATTTCGAATCCACCAGCGAGTGCGGAACCGTTAACGGCAGCAATAAGTGGCTTAGGGAACTTGCGGTTAGTGATTCCACCAAAGCCCTTGTCGGTGCTTGGGAACTCACCAGTTGCGAATGCCTTCAGGTCCATTCCAGCAGAGAACGCCTTGTCGCCAGCACCAGTGATCACAACAACCCATACGTCGTTGTCTGTTTCACATTCATCGAGTGCGGTTGAAAGCGCAATAGCTGCTGCACGGTTCATTGCGTTACGTGCTTCAGGTCGGTTGATTGTTAATAGTTCAACGTGACCGCGTCGTTCGCGAAGTACTTCATCTGCCATAGGGACTCCTTGTACATAGCCCAGGTGGGCGCTGGGAGAAACGTTAGTTGAGTGAGGACGAGTACGGCGTGCGAAACTATGAACCATGAGTAATCGCCCACGAATACTGGCCACACTTGATGGTTACAGCGTCGAAGGCGGGTTCGACCGACCCTACGAACCAGCAACGTGTTATTCGCCAACTATTGCGCTTGGTCGTCACGACGGGCCGGGCGATGCAGACAGACTGTGGCACGACTACGAAAAAGTTCTTGATTTAGTTCCGAGCCTTGGGATAGATGGTGTTCGTATCACCACCGAATGGGCACGCATTGAACCCAGAAGAAATGAAGTCTCAACTGAAGCGCTTGATCGATACGCCGCTGTGTGCTCGTATGCGAAGTCACTCGGGCTGTACGTAAGTGTTGCACTCGTTGACGCAGCGTGGCCATCATGGGCGGGGATGGAAGCGTGGTTGTTGCCGTGGGTTGCTCCATACTGCGAAGAGAACGCTGTGCGAGTTGTTACGCATCTTGGAGACAGCGTTGACAGTGTTGTTTTATTTAGTGAGCCAGAAGCAATCGTCACCAGAGGATTTGTTGACGCACTGTCTCCGCCATGGCGAAGTAGTGCATCTAAAGATGCTGCACTCGCAATTGAACAAATTGACGACATCACTGCAGCTATTGCTAGCCATGAAGTTGTCGCAAAAAAATTAGTGAGCTCCAGCACGCTGGTTTCACTAGATGCTGTGTACTCGGCTCTTACGAGTGAAGAAACGTACGAGGAGATTTATGTTCAATCTCTCGTGCGAGGGAGCGGACCAACGGCTTCACAGTTAGGGCTCTTGTCCAAACACAACGGTGTGTGGAGCGTTAGTGCTTCTGAGGAACTTCTAGAAACCTTGCGCTGATTCTCTGCGCTTCTTCAAAATGTGAGTGGTTACAAAAGCACCCACAACAAGTATCAGAACCGCAATACCTACCCAGCTGGCAGACTTCTCAATCTTGTGAAGTGCGTTACCTCCGAAGTATCCGAGCAACGTAAATCCAATGCCCCATACAAGTCCACCGAGGGCGTTAGCAATTAGAAAACGTTGGTAGTGCATCTTGCTCATTCCAGCGAGTCCCGGCATTACTGCGCGAAGGAATGCAGTGAACCTGCCAAGAAAGACGTAGGTCGGTCCACGCTTCTGCAAAATTTCGAGAGCTTTTTCAAGCGAGTCCCGTTTTGTTCGAACGAGTGGGAGAGTAAATAACTTGTGCCCGAATCTGCTGCCAATGGCGTAGCCAACAGAGTCACCAATGATTGCAGCCAGCACCACAAGAGCGCACAGCAGGATTATGTTGACTCGTCCTTGGCTGGCAACAAAGCCAGCGACGATTACTGCAGTTTCTCCAGGCAATACGAAACCTACGAAGAGCGCCGCTTCTCCAAACACAAGAAATACAACGAGCACATAGACAAGTCCGGGAGCTAAGTGCTGAATCTTGTCAAGAACAAAAGAAATAACGCTGGCAGTCATCATGTACCCATTCTGCACCATAAATCTTGTCTAAGGGTTGAGGTTATTTAAAGCAACATGGCAAATTTATGTGTCAAAATGCAATCATGTCTAAATCAAGCTCAGTAAGTGCAAGTTCTAAGCGTTTTCCTTTTAATGCTCCAACAAACGCTGGCCAGTTCTCGCAGTGGGCGTTACTGCCGCTTAGAGCATTTTTAGGAATTACGTTTCTCTTCGCTGGATTTCAGAAACTCGCGAATCCAAATTTCTTTATTAATGCAAGTCCTATTTCAATTCACTCACAGCTAACTGGGGCGGCGCGCTTTAGTCCAATTCACGCACTGCTCAGTCACATGGTTGGACTTGCGAATCCAATTGGGATGGTTATTGCCTACGCCGAGCTCGCAGTTGGTCTTGGAGTTCTGATCGGACTCTTTACCCGCATTGCGGCAATCGGAGGGGCATTACTTTCGTTCAGCCTTTTCCTCGCGGTGAGTTTTCACACCACGCCGTATTTTACTAACGCTGACATTGTGTTCTTCTTTGCATGGCTCCCATTTATTTTTGCTGGGAGCCCTCCACAACTTTCTCTTGATGCTTGGCTTAGCGCGTACGCAATGAAGCGTGAGAAGGTTTCGTCGACAGAAGTTGCAACGCCAGTTCAAATCGAAGCGTTGTCTCGCCGAAAAGTAATGGTAGGAGGCGCGGCTGCAGCAACTGCTGCGCTTGGAACGCTTATCGCTGGTGGCACTGTTGCTGCGACAGGAAAACTTATTGGTAACGCTAAAACTCCAGCCACCAATGGAATCGCTTCAGGAACAACCACAACAACGCTGACCCCTACGACAACGACTACCTCTGCGTCGAAGTATCCAGGAGTAATGCTCGGAGCTGCTTCTCAGGTTGCAGTTGGAAAGCCAGCAACATTTACGGTGCCAAGTACTGGTGACCCCGCAATTGTCTTTAACGAAGGTGGGGGCAAGTTCATCTCCTATGACACCGTGTGCCCACACGCAGGGTGCACTGTTGGTTACTACTCAGGCAATACCTTGCAGTGCCCATGTCATGGTGGGCAGTTCCAGGTGAGCACTGGCAATGTTGTCAGCGGTCCACCACCGCACGGGCTCACAAAACTCAATGTAGTTCTAGAGGCTGACGGCAACCTGTACCTCCAGTAGCGCGGTTCGGTGTTTTGCCCTAATGTCGTGCCCATGAACATTTCAGAACTCTCAGTAAGCACCGATGACGCAATCCAGAACGTAGGTATGCAGTAC
>CAINVQ010000006.1 GCA_903854175.1 uncultured Actinomycetes bacterium
GTCAATTCCAAGTGGTGCAACTTCCATTCGCATGGCTTTACCCATTGCTTCTAGCGCGTGCTTAGTCATTGAATAAGGGCCAAAGGCTGGTGCACTGAATACTCCAGCAATCGAAGACATGATGATTACACGGCCACTCTTGCGCGGAACCATGTCCTTTAGAACTTCTTGGGTAATAGCCATGGTGCCGAAAACATTTACTTCAAAGAGGTGGCGGAGTCGGTCCATTGGAATATCTGCGATCGGACCAGTTTGTCCGGCGCCAGCATTATTGATGAGAACATCAATTTCAAAATCATGAACTTTTTTGACGTCAGCTGAAGTGATGTCAAGTTTTATAACAGTCAGTTGAGGTGCTTCTGCTTTTAACTCACTCGCCTGTTGTTCTGTTTCAGTTGTTGCAATCACATGATGACCGCGTTCAGCTAGTGCTAACGCCGCTAACTTTCCAAAGCCTGATCCTGCGCCGGTGATAAGTACGTTTTTGCTCATTGCCGGAGTATAGATTCTCACGGCTGATTGAGCACTTACTAGTTCCTTCTCGCCCCACGAACAGGCGCCAAGATGACGAGCGATAAATAGGTGACGATTGCAATTGCGAGGTGCATCCACACCAGAACAAATACAGCAGCACCTGGTTGACCAAGTATCCAAATAGCGAGATCTGGCAGGAGCAGCACAATTGTCACCACGAATGCCAGCCGAAGAAATAGCCATTTTGGTTGTGAAGTAATTCGAGTAACTACTGGCCACCCAGCGCATGCACCAAGCACTCCAATAATGGTGAGCTTGGCGTAACTCATGAATTTGAAGTGTTCGTAGCCAACAGTTTTTGGATAAACAGTTTGGCCAATCTTCACAAGAATTGCATCAAGAATTAGTGAGCCAATAACTGCAGTAATTGTTGCGAAAATGACTTCGTATGTTGATGGCTGACGATGAGGTCGAAAGTCAATATGAAATTTTTCTAGCCAGGGCTGAAGAAATTCGGGAAAGTTTTCTTGTCGCAAGTTCATGAGATGCCTTCAGTTGACTGATACAAAGATTTTAGTTCGTGAAATGTGAACTTCTAGATTCCTTCAGTCACAACGTCTTCGAGAATGGTTCTTAGTTGACGACCCATTTCACGTGGGTTGCCTGAGATCTCTCCAAGTACGTCACCTTCAACTTCAATGTCATCTCCAGGTTGATACAAGGACACTCTCATGCCTTTGCCGGCACGAACGGCAGTGATAGTCCACGGCAGTCCATCAACCCCGGAATCTTTTGTGGCCACGATTTGTCCCGATGAGCCAAGCCCAAGGTTCCACTCAGGTGAGCGAGCAGCGTCGATGACACGTTGGGTTTCAGAGTTGCTAGAAAAGTTTGCGATACCAACACCCTAGGTGGTGGCTGTCACAAAATGGCTCAGCCCTTGTAGCGAGCGATTGAAGCATCGAGTTCAGCGAGTGCTTCTTTACGACCAACGTAGTTTTCTACCTTGACCCACTTACCTTCATCGAGGTCCTTGTAGACAGTGAAGAAATGACTGATCTTGTCGAGTGTTGCCTTTGGAACATCAGTGATGTCCTTGGCTGACTTCCACGCTGGGTCATAGTCAGGCACACAGATGAGCTTTGCGTCTTCACCCTTTTCATCAGACATGATGCACATCCCAAGAATTCTTGATTTAATGAGACATCCAGGAAACGTTGGGTACTCACTCAACACCAATGCGTCAAGTGGGTCTCCGTCGCCACCGAGGGTGTCAGGGATGAAACCATATTCTGCGGGGTAGCCCATTGACACAATGAGGTGTCGATCAAGCATGATCGTGTTTGTTTCGTGATCGAACTCGTATTTGTTCTGTGATCCACGCGGGATTTCAACGATGACATTAACTGTGTCCATTATTTAGGACTCCTTATCCATTGCAGAATGCTTTTCTATCGTAGTCAGCCCAATAGCGAGAGGACTGCCAGATAGTCATAGACTCGATTTGGCATTAAATAACTGGTACCTCCGGAGGTTCTGATGGAACGAATTGCTGTTATTGGATGCGGTCTCATGGGATCGGGCATCGCCGAAGTCGCAGCTCGCGCAGGAATTGATGTTCTCGTGATCGAACGAGACAACGATGCAATCGCCTCAGGTCAAGCTCGCATTGAAAAATCACTGACTCGTGCAGTCGCTGCCGGGAAAGTTCCCGAGGAAGAAGCAAACACGGCACGAGCAAATCTGAGATTCACTGATGACTTCTCTAAATTGAGCGACCGCCAAATGGTGATTGAAGCAGTTGCCGAAGATGAGGCCACGAAAATTGAAGTCTTTAAAAAGCTCGACCAGTACGTGAGTGACCCGAACGCAATTTTGGCTTCAAATACTTCATCAATACCAATTATCAAGTTGGCCATGGTTACAAGCCGCCCCGAGCAGGTAATCGGAATGCACTTCTTTAATCCAGTTCCAGTTTTGAAACTCGTTGAACTTATCTCTTCGCTATTGACCAGTGCAGAAACTACAAAGCGAGTTGAAGATTTTGCAGGGATTCAGTTAAAGAAGCGAGTCATCACTTCACCAGACCGCGCTGGCTTCGTTGTCAACGCTCTGCTCATTCCATATCTACTTTCAGCAATCAGGATGCTTGAATCAGGCTTTGCGAGTGCAGAAGACATCGACACCGGAATGATGGAGGGCTGTGCACACCCAATGGGGCCGCTTGCATTGAGTGACCTCATTGGTCTCGACACCACCCTCGCAGTTGCTGACTCACTCTATGAAGAATTCAAAGAGCCACACCTAGCTCCTCCTCCACTGCTTTCTCGCATGACCCAAGCAGGACTTCTTGGTAGAAAAAGTGGTCAAGGGTTCTACTCGTACAAAAAATAAAACGTTGCTTTCTTTGTAGAAATAATGACACCCTTACTCTCCAGAAGCGCATTGCTACCGTTCAGCCACTAGTTAAGAACTGAAAATAACTGGGGATTCACTGTTCTTGAGTCATTTCTTGCGAATCATTAAAAGCGATAGTTGCAACTCTTCTACGCTGTAGGAGTGAAGAACTACATAATGACCCTCCAGTGCAACGATGCCCCCGGCATTGTTCTTGCTGCTAGTTCTGCGATTGTTAACATCCAAGGCAATATTTTGGAAAATGATCAGTTCACCGATCCCGCTACCGGACACTTCTGCATGCGCACACGTTTTGAAACAAACGTCACTGAATTCGAAAAAGTAAACAGTGTTTTGACCACTGAACTAGCTAAGTTCAACCCAACGCTAAAGATTCGTCCAGAAGATCAGCACCGACGTGCACTGATAATGGTTTCAAAGTTCGACCACTGTCTAAGTGATCTTCTCTACCGCCTCGAGCAAGGTGACATCCCGCTCGATATTGCTGCAGTGGTTAGCAATCACCCTGATTGTGAAGCGCTCGTCAAGCGATACAACATTCCGTTTCATTACATTCCAGTAACCCCAGAAACAAAGAACGACGCAGAAAACCAGTTACGCACTTTGATAAATGAACACAATATTGATTTCGTAGTTCTCGCTCGCTACATGCAAGTGCTCTCACCATCACTATGTGAAGAGTTGAATGGACGAGTAATTAATATCCACCACTCATTCCTCCCCGGCTTCAAAGGTGCCAAGCCGTATCACCAGGCGTACGAACGTGGCGTAAAGCTCATTGGGGCAACCGCGCACTTTGTAACTAATCAGCTCGATGAAGGACCGATCATTGAGCAAGATGTTGTGCGCGTAACTCACTCACGCACACCACAAGACATGGTTGCGCTTGGACGAGACATCGAGCGAAGTGTTTTGTCACGCGCCGTTGATCTAGTTGCCGAAGACCGCGTCGCACTCGTTGGAACGCGAACAGTAATTTTCTCTCAGTAGTTACGTAACTGGATTACGAACTTTAAATCTGGGGTCATCGTATGACTTTGTCTGCATTACTTGAACTAACTGTTCAACTGCGTCATAGACATCGGTGAATCCTAAGTACAGCGGCGTAAAACCGAACCTGCAGATATCTGGATCACGAAAGTCACCAATAACGCCACGCTCAATAAGTGACTGGACGATTGCGTAGCTTTCTAGGTGACGAAGCGCAACTTGTGATCCTCGCTTAGCGTGTTCGCGTGGCGTGACAACTTCAAATACGCCAGGGAGCCGTTCTTCAACGAGCGCAATAAAGAGGTCAGTCAAAGCGAGGCTTTTTGCACGAACTTCCTTCATTGATGTTTTATTCCAAATATCCAATGCACCATCGAGCGCGGCGAGCGCAAGGATTGACGGTGACGAGGTAACAAATGCGCGCATTCCAAGCGCCGCTTCGTAGTCAAGTTCAAAATCAAATGGTCGAGCGTGACCTAGCCAGCCCGGGATTGGGTTCTCCAACACGTTCTGCCACTTTTCACGAATGTACATAAACGCTGGAGCTCCAGGGCCACCATTTAGATACTTGTATCCGCATCCAGCCGCGAAGTCGACGTCACAGCCCTCAACATCGAGCGGCACTGCGCCGGTTGAGTGCGCAAAGTCCCACATCATAAGTGCTCCGGCATCGTGAACTTTTTTAGTGATTGCCTTCATATCGAGCATCTCACCAGATCGAAAATCAACCTGCGTGAACTCAACAAGTGCAACATTTTCATTAAGTTCTTGATCGAGTGTGTTTCGGTCAATAGTTCGAACTTCAATAGGTCGGCCGGCCCATTTTGCAACGGCTTCAATGATGTAAATGTCTGAATGAAAATTTGCAACGTCAGTGAGCACGATATTGCGATCTGGTCGAAGCTTTAACGCTCCCCCAACCAACTTTGCAATCGCAAATGTCAACGTATCGGCAACAAGAACTTCGTTTGGTTTTGCGCCAATAAGCGGGGCGAGCTTTTGACCAATTGTTATTGGCGCATCCATCCATCCAGCATTGTTCCAACTACGAACAAGACCATTCGCCCATTCGTTGTTAATAACTTCATTTACTCGTACGCCAACATTTTTTGACACTGGGCCGAGCGAATTTCCGTCGAGGTAAATCTCGCTTGAATTAAGGGTGAACTCACTCCGTAGCGAAGCGAGTTTGTCACTCGCGTCCATTACCTCACAGTCATTACGGCTAATCACAGTACTGACCTCACTTCCCAAAGCACCGGATAGAGGCGCTGGCTAATAGTTGTATCAAGATACGCCATTCCGTCACTTCCGCCAGTTCCCTGTCGACGACCAATTTGTCGCCCAGCCATAACCATGTGTTGGTGACGCCAGCTGGCAATGCGCTGGTCGTGATCGAGCAAGAGCTCAGCTACAGCGTGAAGTGCATTTGTTTCTGCTGTTGTGTGCGATAAATAGATTGCTCGAATGAGATCTAAAATATCTTCGCTACTAGATGCTCCGGTGAGCGTGCGAACAGCGTGCTCAAAGCCACTCCATATATGAGGCACTTCACTCATCTCTTTAAGCCACGCGCGCTGTTCGTCACCGAATAGTTCAAAGTTCAACATTGCGGGTTTGCCGCCACCACTTAGGAATTCAATTGCACGGAATTGAAATGACTGGAACCCAGATGCAGGGTCGAGAGGATCACGGAATGCGAGGAATCCTTCTGGAGACATTGAATCAAGAGCCTGCAAGTGCTCGAGCAGTAGGTCTTCAACAATGATGATTCGTCGCAGATGTGACAGTGCGTTCCACGGTTCACCAGCATGAAGCGCGCTACTGGCACGCTTTAGTTCATCAATAACAACTTTGAACCACAGCTCGTAGGACTGGTGGACAACAATGAACAGAAGTTCGTCGGGTGCGTCATTAGTGAGAGGAACTTGGAGTTTTAGAAGATCGTGGATCTTTAAATACGACGAGTAGTCAGTTCCATTGGTCACTTGAGGAACACTACGCCTTTAGCCCTGGGATTGCAGGGCTACCTCGTAAGTGGCTTGTACTTGATTCGGTGCGGAGTGTCAGCGTCAGTGCCGAGGCGCTTTCGACGTTCAGCTTCGTAGTCAGAGAAGTTACCTTCGAACCAGCGAACTACCGCGTCACCTTCAAAAGCAAGTACGTGAGTAGCGATTCGGTCTAGGAACCAGCGATCGTGACTAATGACTACTGCGCAACCCGGAAAGCCAAGTAGCGCATCTTCGAGGGCGCGAAGAGTGTCCACGTCAAGGTCGTTTGTTGGTTCGTCAAGTAGCAGTACGTTTCCACCGGTGCGAAGTACTTTGGCGAGCTGCACGCGGTTTCGTTCTCCACCGGATATCTCGCCAACCTTCTTCTGCTGGTCACTCCCCTTGAACCCAAAGCTCGAAACGTACGCGCGCGCATGAATTTCACGGCCGCCAACAATCATGTGCTCTAGTCCTTCACTTATTTCGTCAAAGACTGTTGCGTCAGGATTCAGATTGTCACGAGACTGATCAACGTAAGCAAACGAAACTGTTGAACCAATTTCAATGTCGCCAGAATCAGGCTTTTCGAGTTCCGTCATCATCTTGAACAACGTGGTCTTTCCTGCACCGTTTGGCCCAATGACTCCAACAATGCCACCTGGAGGAAGTAGAAACGACAAGTTCTCAATAAGTAACTTTTCATCGAAGCTCTTCACAAGATCTGTGGCATTAACTACCGTGTCACCGAGACGTGGCCCTGGCGGAATCATGATTTCTAACTTGTCGGCACGGCGCTCGGAAGATTCAGATTCAGCAACAAGTTCATTAAACGTTGTGAGACGTGCTTTACCTTTGCTCTGTCGAGCGCGTGGAGACATGCGAATCCACTCAAGCTCACGTTCGAGAGCAGCTTGGCGAACTTTGTCAGATTTTTCTTCTTGCGCTAGTCGCTCTTGCTTCTGCTCTAGCCATGATGAGTAGTTCCCCTCCCATGGAATTCCATGGCCACGGTCGAGCTCCAGAATCCATGACGCTGCGTTATCAAGAAAGTAACGGTCGTGCGTGATTGCAACAACAGTCCCTGCATAGTCCTGCAAGGTGCGCTCTAACCACGCAACTGATTCAGCGTCAAGGTGGTTAGTTGGTTCGTCAAGCAGAAGTAGGTCGGGCTTGGAAAGTAGCAAGCGACAAAGTGCCACGCGACGTTTCTCTCCACCAGACAACTTTGTTACATCGGCGTCAGCTGGTGGAAGTCGAAGTGCGTCCATGGCTATATCGAGCGTGCGCTCTAAGTCCCAAGCATTGACAGCATCAATCTTTGTTTGAAGGTCAGACTGCTCAGCAAGCAGTGCATCGAAGTCAGCATCAGGGTCACCCATTGCAGCACATACTTCGTTGAACCTAAGTAGTAGGTCACGCTGTTCAGCTACCCCATCAGCAACGTTTCCAACTACATCTTTTGTCGGATCGAGCTGTGGTTCTTGGGGCAAGTAGCCAACAGTGAACCCAGGAGTTAAGCGTGCTTCACCCGTAAAGCCGTCGTCGAGTCCCGCCATAATGCGAAGTAGTGATGACTTACCCGAGCCGTTGCCACCAATTACGCCGATCTTTGCTCCAGGGTAGAAGGACAGATTGATTCCCTTCAGCACTTCGCGGTCCGGTGGATA
>CAINVQ010000007.1 GCA_903854175.1 uncultured Actinomycetes bacterium
ACCTGTCACGCATGGGTGAAGAGCTTGTCCTATGGACAAGTGCAGAGTTCAACTTCGCAACCCTTGGTGATGACTTCACAACTGGCTCCTCAATGCTTCCTCAGAAGAAGAACTCTGACGTTGCTGAACTCGCACGTGGAAAGAGCGGAAGACTGGTGGGAAACCTAACTGGACTGCTGGTCACCCTTAAGGGACTTCCACTTTCATACAACCGTGACTTGCAAGAAGATAAAGAGCCACTGTTTGACTCAGTCAAGCAAGTACTCCTAGTTCTAAGTGCAATGACCGGGGCGTATCAGTCAATGACGTTTAATGCACCATTCGCCCAAGCTGCAGCTGACGATCGGTTCCTCGTAGCGATTGACATTGCTGAGAAGCTTGTTCTCGCTGGTGTTCCATTTCGCCAAGCACACGAACAAGTTGGAAAGCTTGTAGGTGAAGCGGTTCGTGACTCTAAGTCACTTAAAGATGTTGTGGCTGCCAGTGCAGACTTTGCTCAGTATGTTGAGCTCTTTGCCCAAGGAGCTGCGCTAAAGAACCGCACGTCACTTGGTGCAGCGGGACCACTTGCAAAGTCCGAGCAAGAAACAAGGCTCACTAGCGCTGTCAGTGCCGCAAAGGCTCGAGTCGGTCTGTAAGTAGTTATGAGTGCTCTTGAAATCGCATGGTTCGGAGCACTTTGTGATGATGACTACGAACAGCTCGGCGTTGTAAATCCAGATCTCAGGTCTTCCTGGGATCACTGCTCTGCGCTTGTTCAAGAAGCAGAGAAGCAGGGCTTTGATTCGGTGCTACTTCCTTCTGGATACTCACTAGGTCTTGACACAACAACTATGTCGGCGGCACTCGCAAGAGCAACGTCGAAGATTCGACTTCTCACTGCGATTCGAACAGGCGAAAACTGGCCACCACAATTGGCGCGTCAAATTGCAACGCTGCAGCATTTATCTGATGACCGTATTGACATCAACATCATTTCGAGCGACCTCGCCGGTGAAGAACTCGCCAGTGGTCCGAGGTATCAACGCACGCTCGAAGTAATGGAAATTCTCGACGCACTTGGAAGTGGCAGAAATGTCTCCAGACACTCGGACTTCTTCGAGCTTGATGTGGATCCTCCTCGCATTGCAACAGGCAACCGACCCGCGTTCTACTTCGGGGGACTAAGTGACCCAGCAAAAGACGTAGCTGCACGCATGGCTGACGTCTATCTCATGTGGCCAGACACCACTGAGAACATTGCAGAGTTGATTGATGAGATGCGCATACGTGCTTCTGAATACGGTCGAGTACTTCGATTCGGGTACCGAGTTCATGTCATTGTTCGTGAAACTGAACAAGAGGCACGTGACGCAGCTGAGTTCCTCGTGGCTGAACTCGACGATGAAATAGGTCGCGCAATGAGAGAGCGTTCACTCGATTCTGGATCAGTTGGTGTTGCTCGACAGAGTGAACTTCGCGACCAGTCAAGTGACGACGGTTACGCAGAGCCAAACCTTTGGACGGGGATTGGCCGCGGACGCTCAGGTTGTGGTGCAGCAATTGTTGGCTCAGTTGACCAAGTGGTTGCGAAGATTGAGGCGTATCAAGAACTTGGAATTGAAGCACTTATCTTGTCGGGGTACCCACACATTGATGAGTGCAAGCGCTTTGGTGAATTAGTGCTTCCGAGACTTAGTCACGGACCGCTCCACTAAAGGTATTCAGCAA
>CAINVQ010000008.1 GCA_903854175.1 uncultured Actinomycetes bacterium
CGGTAGGCCAGATCGGCGTTTTTTGCCTACAGGAGGTTCTCGCCACCGAAGATGTCCGAAACCGAAGCATCCTCGAAAATGGCGGAAATTGCGTTCGCAATGATTGAAGAAACTGAAAGAACCTCCAGCTTTTCAAATCGGCGCTCAGGGCCGAGCGGCAAGGTGTCGGTAACAATCACTCGACTCACGGGAGCGTTAAAGAGTCGATCAACAGCCGGCGGAGAGAACACTGCGTGTGTGGCCATCACCCAAATCTCGGATGCGCCTCTCTCTTTTAGAAGGTCACAACTCGCAACAATTGTTCCTGCCGTGTCGATCATGTCGTCAATAAGCACACAGTGACGTCCGTCAACATCACCAATGATGTGTCGTGCTTCAACAGTGTTCATTGTTCCTGTTGGCCTGGTTTTGTGAACAAGAGCAAGGTCACAGCCAAGGTGTTGGGCGTAGCGCTCAGCAACCTTCACTCGCCCAGCGTCAGGCGCAACTACTACGAGCTTGTGCGGATCGGCATTGGCCTTTAGATAATCCTCAAGTACTGGGGCTGCAACTAAGTGGTCCACCGGAATATCAAAGAACCCCTGAATCTGACCAGAGTGGAAGTCCACTGAAAGTACGCGAGTGGCACCAGCGGTTTGCAACATGTCCGCAATAAGTTTTGCAGTGATTGGTTCACGTCCAGCAGACTTTCGGTCTTGACGTGCGTAACCATAATTTGGAATTACTGCAGTAATACTTTTTGCAGATGCACGCTTGGCTGCATCAATCATTATTAGTTGTTCCATCACTGCATCGTTTACAGGCGACGAGTGTGTTTGAACAATAAAAACGTGCGCTCCACGAATTGATTCATCGAAGCGACAGTGAATTTCGCCATTAGCGAATTCGCGAACATTTGCTTCAGCTAACTCGACACCTAATTTGCCAGCAATGTCTTTTGCAAGAGCAGGGTGACAGCGACCCGAGACGATGACAAGGCGACGCTTAGCGAGTGACTCCACGTAGCCAGCGTAGTTGTTTTATTACCTACGTACTAGCGGTTCCGGTGCTCAAAGGGTGCAACGAACTCCCCAGAAACTATTTCCGTGCCTGGTCCTAGAACCACAAATGAACTGACCCGGGCGTCGGAGCCAATTTTTGAGTCCACCGCGTCAACGGTTCCAATCTGAGCATTTTCTCCAACGCTGACGTTGTCCAAGTTTGCGTGAGGACCTATTTGAGCTCCTTTGGCAATTACACACTTGCCCTTTAAGACAGTTCCAGGAAGCAGTGAGACCTCTTGAGCCAGTTCAACGTCAGCATCGATATAGGTCTGAGAAGGATCCCACATAGTGACGCCACGTTTCATCCAGCGATCATTAATTCTCGTCCTCATAGCGACCTCTGCTGTTGCCAGTTGCAAACGGTCATTAACTCCCTGAGCTTCGGTCGCGTCATCTAACGCCACGGACTGCGTTACGTGACCTGTTTCGAAGAGCACCGAGATGAGATCAGTTAGGTAGTACTCATTTTGAGCATTTTGACGATCCACACGACGTAGCGCCGGGCCCAGCAAGCTTTCTTTCACCACCATGATTGAGGTGTTTATTTCGTTTATTTCACGTTCTTCTGGTGTTGCATCTTTTTCTTCAACAATCCGAGCAACTGATCCGTTCTTTGCGTGAATAATTCGTCCGTATCCCGATGGGTCATCAACTACAGCTGTGAGCACGGTGAGCGCTGCATCTTTTTCACGATGGGCTTCAAGAAGTCTCGCAATAGTGCTCTGGCGAAGTAGCGGTGTGTCGCCAGGCATGATGAGGACGTCACCATCAGCCCCATTCATAGCTTCAGCGATTGTCGGAAGCGCCACGCTCACTGCGTGGCCAGTTCCGAGCTGCTCATGTTGTTCAACAAATGTGATTCGAACGTCTTCGCGAGCTCTCTCGCTGACTGCTTTCTCAACCCATGTTGCGCCGTGACCCACTACTACGACTGTGGCCATGACGTTCTCTTGCGCCGCGGCGTCTAGAACGTAGAGCACCATGGGACGACCGCATAAGTGGTGTAGTGGCTTAGGGCGTGAGGACCTCATTCTGGTCCCCTCACCGGCTGCGAGCACTACTACACAAGTTGGTCGAATCACACCAACATCTCTAGCATTCATCTTCTACGATGCGGTGGTGGGTGAAATTAATTATGACGAGTTTTCCTTCTTCCAGGAAAACCTTGCTGAATGGGACCTCGACGTCCAAGTTCCAAACGTTAAACGCTTCTTTGTCCCAATAGATGCAGAGCGAAAGCTCAGCGGCCTCCAGTGGGGCGACACAGATCCTTCAATGATCTTGCTCCATGGTGGAGCACAAAATGCACACACCTACGACACGGTTGCACTTTCCCTGCAGCAACCGCTTATTGCTCTTGACCTTCCAAACCATGGTCACTCTGATGCGAGCCCGTACGGTTCTTCTGCCGTAGCTGCTCACGCCAGCGATGTAGCAGTTGCCATTGGAAAACTTATTTCAAAGCCAACACC
>CAINVQ010000009.1 GCA_903854175.1 uncultured Actinomycetes bacterium
CGGACAGGCCTACATCGACGGCGTGCATTTCACGTCATTTGTCTCTGCACTTATGGACCGAACTCCATTTTGTGCCTTGAAGGTTCTGTCCCTCTTGCGAGGTCCCTCCCCTTCTCAATCTTTCCTCTCCTTGCGGATCAGTCCAACTTCGACAGGTACTACGTGAACTACTGAGTGCACTCTGCCAGAGCTTTTGGACGAATGTGAGGGGTGAAAGGGAAATCAGAAACTTATGCCCAATGCTGAGGAGGTTATCCACTGGACTTTTTGAGTTTTGCTTCATAATCAACCAATAAACCGCACGTTATCCACAGCTCGCTAGGCCTTCTGAGCCTCTGAATAACCGGAACTTCCTGGGGCTAAGGTGACTCAAAATCACCTTTTGCTATGACTACATTCAACTTCCCGCGTGCACGTTTCGATGATGCTCGATTACGCCTAACACGCCAGCTATCGAACCCAGTTCGAACGCTTATTGCGCGCAATCTAAATGAAGTTCACGAGGTGCTTAAAGAAGTTGAACGCGCAAGCACAAACGGTCTCTACTGCGCGGGGTACGTAAGTTTCGAAGCTGCTGATGCTTTCAGTGACGGTGCACATTTCTCACCGGTACAGCACACTGCTCCCCTTGCTCAGTTTGCGCTTTTCGAAAACTGCACGACTACTACCTGGACTGAAAATTCACTGGCTTGTCCAAAACAGACTTCTTGGACGTGTCTGACAAGTGAAAATTCGTACCAGAAAAAAGTGCAATCAATCCTTGACTCAATTGCGTGTGGTGATGTGTATCAAGTCAATTTGACTGCCATGCATCAAACCAGTGGCATTGATGCAGAAGAGCTCTACGCACAACTGCTCACGGCGCAGCAACCATCGTACGGAGCACTCCTTGAGTTTGAAGATGTAGCAATTGTCAGTGGGTCTCCAGAGCTGTTCTTTGAATGGCGTGACGGTCAACTTCGCACCCGACCAATGAAGGGGACCCTCGGACGTGGTCGCTTCGAGCAAGAAGACCAGATGCATGCTCTCACCCTGCAGCAAAGTACGAAGGATCAAGCAGAGAACATCATGATTGTTGATCTTCTTCGAAATGACCTCGGACGCGTGGCAAAAACAGGTTCAGTGAAGGTGGATGAACTTTGTGCCATTGAGGGATACCCCACTGTGTGGCAGATGGTGTCAGAGATCTCTTGTGCCACTCGAGATGAGGTTGACCTTGATGCAATCTTCGATGCACTCTTTCCCTGCGGTTCAGTAACCGGCGCTCCAAAGTCCAGCGCGCTTCGAATCATTAGCGAACTTGAAGAACAACCTCGTGGTGTTTACTGCGGCGCCATTGGCCTTATAGAGCCCGTAAATGGCACCATAGGGGCCACGTTCAGCGTGGGAATCCGCACCGCAGAAGTGCGCCCTGACGGCACGGCGCTCTATGGCAGTGGTGGCGGGGTTGTTAGTCATTCAACCCCGAAGGCTGAATACGACGAGATGTTGCTCAAGTCACGCGTGCTCACAATGAACACACCCGCAGACCTTCTAGAGACGTTCCGATTCGTCGTAGGTGATTCAAATGATCACATCAAGAGCCATCTTTTGCGACTTCAGAGCTCTGCTTCACAACTCGGACACTTTGTGCCAAAAGATCTCAATGACATTCTTTCGCGCGAATTAGAGAAGCTCAACTTCGATGCTCGTGTGCGCCTCACGCTTTCAATGAATGGAGTCGTGGCGATTGAAACTACTCCTGCTCCATTGCCGAGAGACATCGTCACGCTCGACTTCAGTACTGCTCCTGTTGACAGCAATGAGCTGCGACTGTTTCACAAAACAACGAATAGAGATATCTACGATTGCCGCCGACTAAAAGATGTTGATGATGTAATTCTTGTTAATGAACGTGGTGAATGTACGGAGACCACAATTGGAAATTTCGCCGTAAAGCTCAATGGAGCGTGGTGCACCCCACCGCTCAGCTCAGGACTGCTCCCTGGAATTGAGCGTGCGTCTCTGCTGCAACAAGGCGTGATTGAAGAACGTGCGTTACGTGTTCAAGATGTCCGAGACGCGGGGCAAATTATTGTCTTTAACTCACTGAGGGGAACTGAGCCAGCTCAAATTCGCTGAGCTGCAGGTGGTTCCCAGGTGCCGTCATACGCCTCTGGACGAGGATCGTAGAGACGAAGCGCGGGGTGGCTCGCACCAGCACAGGTTGGTAGCCAATTAGAGAGTGGGCTCTCGCTTGGCAGTGTTGGGCCTAAGTAAATATCAAGCGAGCCGTCTTTGTTGTATTCGAGTTGATTGCTACTTCCAATGCAGTGACGATTGAGTTCATTTTCAATGAGAAATCCATCTCCGTCGTACGCAGTTACTGACCAGAATGCATCTGCTGGGGGGATAGTGCTCGGCTCAAAATGCAATTTGTAACTAAGCGAACCATCGAATCGATTTCCGTCAGCATCATTGATGAGGCTCGGGTAGAGCGCGTCTTCAACAGGATTTGCAGCAAGCCCAATGAGTGCAACGGCACCCCTCAGAAGATACGAATTCGCCCAGACACCAATCTGGCTTCTGTTTATGTGCCAGCCATTAACCATTGAAAAGGGATCGTTCTTTGGTCTCTTGAGGCGAGGCATAACTTTTTCAGGAGCGTTTCTTAATGCTTCTTGAACTTCCTTGCTTTGTCGCTCAAATTCAAATGGGTAACCAGGCACAAATCCAAGCTGAGACAAGCGAAGCAGTTGCGAGCCATCGGTTCCGTGTGGAGTTTCACGAGCCATCAGATCTGCACCCAGCGTAAAGAATTCTTCGGGGCTAAGTGCCTTCACCTGCGCAACGGGGGGCATCGTGACTGGAGGAATTTGTTCTTTTTCTCCAGAGCCATTTGTGTCTTGGAGGCGAATGAGTTCGACATTATTTTGGAAGTCCAGCGCAGCGCTTAGATCATCATCGCCGGCGACGTACACACGGCCAATTATCCAGAGCGTTCTGGTTGGTGCCGTGATAACAAATGCATCCGCTGGCAGAGGGCCGTCCCACCCTGCTGGCACAAAAGCCACAGCAGATGGGCCTTGGCCAACCGTTCGAGATCCCACAACACAAATAGTGTCGGACCAAGCGTCCAGCACTTGATACATGTAATAGCGACCGAGCGACTCAGGGGTTTTAAGCACAACTGGCCCGTTACTTAGATCTAGCCAAACACTTGAAAATAGAGTGTCAGCATTTGGACGCGCAACTGTGCGCTCTTTATGAGTCGAACGCTTTCTTTGATGAAAGAGTTTTCCCATCTCAGAGCCCACCGCCATGTGGGTTTGTCGCGTTTTTTCCATAATCACGAGTGGATAAAAATACGCGTACGCCTCTTCAGCGATAGATGAAATTGCTGATGATTTAATCGGCATGAGATTCCTTATTTGAATACTTCAAATAAATCTACACACCGTTAGAACGGCGTGGATCAACCGTAAGCGCGACGTGGTGCTTCGTGGCGCCATTCGTCTGCTTCAGGTTCGTAGAACTCTGAATCAAACTGTTCAGGAGCTTCATCGTAGAGAGGCTCTACTGATGCGAGCTGGCGAAGCTTAGGAAGCTGTGGGATTTTTGGCATGCGAATCGGAAGTGATTCTTCGCTCAAATAGCCCTGAGATACCGAGTAAAAGGCAAGTGCCACAAAGCCAACGACACCAATCCAGGCAAGGATTGCGAGGTCTTGAAGCAGTGCAAATCCAGCAACAAAATTAAGTGCGCTTAGACCGACTGCACTAAGTAGAAGACGTGTGAATATTTTCTTGCGACGAAGTTGCATTGCGTTTCGTGTTTGTGGAGCTTGGTAACGATCGTACGAAGATGGTGCATCGTAGGAAGCTTCACGTGGTGTTGATGAGTATGCAGATGCGTAACGATTACGTGATGGAGTTTCAAACTCTTCATCCAAGTTCTGATCCCATTCGTTCCACTCTTGGCGAATGTCAGTGCGCATTGAATCGTCAGCATGAACAACAGTCAAACGAGGACGGTTTAGAAGTCCGCGAACTTTTGAAGTAATTGAGTCTTCCTGGTCCAAACGGTGTGCTGGCTCTACGGCGTAGTTCTGTCGGGAGAGAACTTCGTGTTCCGCATGGAAAGAATTGATTGACTTTTCGGTTCCGCTGTCGCGAAAGTGCTTTACAGCAACGGGTGCCAAAATGGCTACCCAGAAGAGCGCAATAATAATTAGAAGCATCCGACCTACCCCTGTACATTCACCGTGAACATTTATACAAATGTAATGTATAAAGATTTAAATATGGTGGATGTTATGCCTCGTGAAGACCACATTCCTCTTTGTCGGCACCGACCCATCGACCTGAGCGTCGGTCACCCGCGATGAGAGGCTTCACGGTCATCTTCTCGCAGCCAATCGATGCGTAGCCCTCGGCCCACAGTGGGTGCTCTGGAAGATTGTTCGATGAGATGTAATACGCCACGTCATCATCGCTCCACAGAGCGAATGGATTGACCTTAACGAGTCCGAATTTATCGTCCCACATCAGGGTTTTCATAGATGCACG
>CAINVQ010000010.1 GCA_903854175.1 uncultured Actinomycetes bacterium
AAATCTTAAACGAGAGCACCTACTAAGAGAAAACTAAAACATCTAGTCGCACACTTTCGATAACTTGAACTAGATCTTGGGAGAGACTCAATAGGGCGTGAAAAACCACATTCCCGGCTAATTCCTTGTTTTTCAAGTATCTGGGTTAATACGACTTTGCGACGATGCAGATGAGGTCTTTTTCGGTGTCCGTTACCGGCATTGACCCATCTTTGCGCTGCAGGCAGCGCACAGTGATGGCATCGGTCTTCAATTTTGCTTCACCAGCGGTTCCAACGAGGTCCCAGTCAAGTCGAGCGAAGCCAGTCTGTGATGCTTCCATAGCTTCTTCGATTGACTTCACATCGTGAGTGTTTGCATTGCGTCGTGCCAATTGTGCGTCATACATAGACGTCTGCATTTCTTCGAGGATCCCTGGTGCCATCTGTGCAACTGCATCTGGTGAAACTGAAACCTTCTCTGAAGTGTCACGTCGAACAAGCGCAACAATTCCTTCAGCCAGGTCACGTGGGCCTACTTCAACGCGAAGTGGAACACCCTTAATTTCCCAGTCAGTGACACGACGACCAAAACTCGCACCGCCGTTGTCAATGCGAACTCGAACACCTGCGCTCTTCAGTGCAGCTGCGATCTTGTTGCATGCAGCAAGCACTTCGTCGTCTTCACGAACAGCAATAACAACAACTTGCGTTGGAGCTGGGTGTGGAGGAACTATTAGACCGTTGTCGTCACCGTGAGCCATGATGAGTCCACCAACGAGACGAGTTGATGAGCCCCATGAAGTTGTCCAGCAGAGCGCGGACTGTCCTTCTTTGTTCTGGAACTTAATGTCGAATGCTTTTGCAAAGTTCTGACCGAGTTCGTGACTCGTTGCCATCTGCAATGCCTTACCATCGCGCATCATTCCTTCACACGTCATTGTGTTGATTGCACCAGCGAAGCGTTCGCTCGGTGGCTTGATGCCAAGGTATGTGGGAACGGCAAGAACTTTCTCAAGAAAGTCGTTGTAGACATTCGAGTGAATTCCATTTACGTAGGCAGATGCGTCTTCATAGCTGTCGTGCGCGGTGTGACCTTCCTGCCATAGAAATTCTGAAGAACGAAGAAAGAGTCGTGGGCGCAGTTCCCATCGAACAACGTTTGCCCACTGATTGAGGAGCAGTGGAAGGTCGCGGTAGCTCTGAATCCACTTAGCCATGAATTCACCGAAGACAGTTTCAGAAGTTGGTCGAACAACAACAGGCTCAGCGAGGACTTCTCCCCCAGCGTGAGTAACTACTGCAAGCTCTGGGCTGAACCCCTCAACGTGTTGTGCTTCGCGAGCAAGGTAGCTCTCAGGAATAAAAAGTGGGAAGTAAGCATTCTCTGCCCCCGCTTCTTTAATGCGAATGTCAATTTCTGCCTGCATGCGCTCCCAGATGGCGTAGCCATAGGGACGAATAACCATGGTGCCTCGAACGGGGCCATTGTCAGCCATCTCAGCTTTCGCAACCACGTCTTGATACCAGCGTGGGAAGTCTTCAGCCTGAGGGGTTAATGCTGATGCCACAGTTCTCCTTTAAAGCGTTGATGCACACTACCAATTGCGTGATTAGCTTTCGGCGCGTCGGCGAATATTTTCGATTTTGAGCTGAGCATTGTTTGCGTCAGCGCCCTTCAGATCTAGCAATGTTGCACGGTCTGCTTCAGCTTCTGCAGCAGCAGAGATGTCGCGAGCAGCAAGGCGGGCTTCGACACCTTCTTCGGCGATCTTCTTAGCTTCCTCAACAAGCGCTTGAACCATTTCGTCTTCTTTTACAACACGAACAATTTCGCCACGAATGAAAAGGTGTCCTCGCTTCTTTCCTGCGGCAATGCCAAGGTCGGCGTGACGTGCTTCTCCAGGTCCATTAACTACACATCCCATAACGGCAACTTGAATTGGAATATTTAGCTCGGACAGTGCTTCTTGCGCTTCATTGGCAATCTTGATGACATCAACTTCAGAACGACCACAGCTCGGACATGCAATAAGGTCAAGACCCTTTCGCTCTCGAAGTCCCAGCGTTTCGAGCAACATACGGCCAGCTTTAGCTTCTTCGACTGGGTCAGCGGTGAGTGAATACCTGAGCGTGTCTCCAATTCCTTCAGCGAGCAATGTTGCGATTCCTGCGGTTCCCTTAAGCAGACCACCCGGAAGTGGGCCAGCTTCAGTGACACCGAGGTGAAGTGGGTAGTCAAATGTTTCAGAAGCAAGTCGGTACGCCGCAATCATTGTGGCAACTGAAGACGCCTTCACAGAAATCTTTACGTCATCGAATCCAACTTCTTGAAAGTACGCAAGTTCAATACGTGCAGATTCCACAAGAGCTTCAGGTGTGGCTCCACCGAATTTTTCATAAATATCTGGGTGCAAACTTCCGGCGTTAACGCCAATACGAATTGGAACGCCACGATCTTTTGCTTCTCGAGCTACTAGCTTGATTTCTTCAGGTTTGCGCAGGTTGCCCGGATTGAGACGAAGGCCGTCTACTCCCGCTTCAAGTGCAGCGAGTGCCATTTCTACGTGGAAGTGAATATCAGCAACGATTGGAACTGGAGAGCGTGGGACTATTTGTGCAAGACCCTCAGCAGCCTCTTGTTCATTGCAAGTGCAGCGCACAATGTCAGCGCCGGCAGCAGCAAGTGCATAGATCTGTTCTAGGGTGCCGTCAACATCTGCAGTCTTAGTTGTTGTCATTGACTGGATTGAAATAGGCGCGTCTCCGCCGACCTTTACAGAACCAACTGAGATCTGTCGAGTTTTACGGCGAGGGGTTAATGAGCTTGCAGTTACATCCACATGACCATTCTGCCGTGTCGAGAGGTGCCCTGAAGCATCTCTTGTTATTTAGCGATTATTGCGCTCGCTATACGACGTGCCTCGGCATCATTCTCAAGTAGTTCATTCACAGAGGAAAGTGATGTTTGCTTGTACTTCTCCATCACTTGCTCAACTGTTCCAGCAATTGCTTGCCACGACAACATATCTTGCAAGAACGCCTCAACACAGATTTCATTTGCGGCGCTCAGCCAAGCGGGAGCTGCTCCCCCAAGCCTGGCGGCGGCGTACGCAAGATCAAGTGCCGGAAATGCAGCTCGGTCTGGAGTTTCAAACGTCAGTTCTACCCCACTCGAGAAATCGAGCTGGCCCCACGCGTGATCAAGTCTTCCGGGTAGCCCGAGACAGTATGCAATTGGAAGACGCATGTCGGGCTTTGAGAGTTGTGCCATCACCGAGCCGTCAATGTACTCAACCATTGAATGGACAATTGACTGCGGGTGAACAACAACATCAACTCGGTCCACTTCAATGCCAAAGAGCGCAGAGGCCTCTAGTACTTCGAGGCCTTTATTCATCAATGTTGATGAATCAATTGTTATCTTTGGCCCCATTGTCCACGTTGGGTGTGCCAGCGCGTCGGCCTTGGTGACTCGAGAAAGTTTGTCCTCACTCCAGCCTCGAAATGGCCCGCCAGAAGCAGTGAGAATAATTCTTCGAACATCAGGGTAAGGAGAAGTCGTTGTTGAGCTCGCTAATGCTTGATGAATTGCACAGTGTTCAGAATCAATTGGAAGAATCACCGCTCCAGGCGTCGATCGAACTTTTTCAACTAATGGAGAGGCGGCAATTAGTGATTCTTTGTTAGCAAGTGCCAGTCGCTTTCCTGCAGCGAGTGCCGACATGGTGACTGGCAACCCAGCGAATCCCATTACCGCGTTAACAACAATGTCAGCGTTCGATGAGAGAACTTCGAGCCCCTTTGAGCCAATTTCAATTGCTACATCTGGACCAACCAGGGTGCGAAGAGCTTTTGCACTCTCATCATTGCCAACGCCAATATGGCGTACATTGAATTCTTTGGCGATTGAGCTCAGTTGCTCGACATTTGTTCCACCAGAGATAGCTACAAGGGTGAATTCGTTTGGCTCACGTCGCAACACTTCGAGCGTTTGAGTCCCAATCGAACCCGTAGCCCCCATTAACGCAATACTGCGAGATGGTGACATCGCTATCCCAGTTTTAGGATGTGCGCTAAGTAGTACATCGTTGGAAGAGCAAAAAGCAGTCCGTCTACGCGGTCAAGAATTCCACCCATTCCTGGAAGAATTCGACCGAGGTCTTTAACACCAAGAGTTCGCTTGACCATGGACTCGAAAAGATCTCCCATTGGAATGACGAAGGAGAGAACAAGTGCAACTTCAAATCCATGTAGAGCTGACCAAGGGCTAATCATTGGCAAAATGATGAGTCCTGTCAAGAGCGTCATAATCAACGCCCCAATAAATCCTTCTACGGTCTTATTCGGTGAAAGAGTTCTATTCAGAGGTCGGTGGCCAAGCCAGCGTCCAATGAATAAGGCACTCGTGTCATTGGCTACAGCCAGAACAATTGTTCCCACAAGATAAGCAAGTCCGTGCTTGTCGGGGTAGCTGATCGGTGAAATAAGCAGCAATGCGTATGAACCAAAGACACCAATCCAGGTGTAGACGAAGATCGTCGCACCGATGCCGTCAAGAACATCAATCTTGTTTCTGGCGTTCATGTACCAAATGAAACCAAAGATGATGAGAAGTACGGTGATCGCGCCGATTGCTCCTTGACCCTTGTTGTAGACAGAAATGCCAAGTATCAGCGTCGCAGAAATACCCAAAACAGTTGCTGGATGTGCACCTGCTGCACGAAGTCCTGCGTACGCTTCAGCCGATGCAAATCCAAGGGCAACAAGAACGAGGAACGCGACTGGAAGAGTTCCAGCAACAAAGAAAATAATTACCAAGATTCCAAGCAGCAGACCAGTCATTGTTGCTTTGGCAACACTGCTCTGCGCTTTCGCGCTTCTAACTGCACGTCCGGCAAGTGGATTATCAGTGATTGTTCGTCTCGTGCGGTGCGCTCGAGTTGGCTCAGGCCGCGGAGCTTCATCGAGAATTTCTTCTTCTGCTACAGCCTCTTCTTCAATAATGAATTCCCATGGACGTGCATCTTCTGTCTTTGCTTCGCCAGCTAGCAATGATGCGTCGAACTGATCTTCATGAGCAACCCAGTCAGCCTCACCTTCACGCCACGCTGGAGCAGGAATTTGTGCCCATGGATCATCGTTTTCTGCCGCTTCACGAGCAACAACAATTGGCACAGCACCAGTTGGTGCATCAGTCCAGTGTGGGAGAAGAGTTTGCTCATCAATGAGCGGTGCATCAGGTGCAATCTCTTCTGCAATTTCAGCACCAGAAATCGTGACGCGAGAGTCGGTAGTACTCACCACTGGTAGTTCACCAGTTGGCTCATCATAAAACGGAGTGTTCTCGTCCTCAGACCTCAAGAAGTTCCTTTTCTTTTTGACTGAGCAATGAATCAACAACCGCACCTTCATCTTGGGTCATCTTGTCCAGCACTTTCTCAAGACGCTCAATCTCATCCTTTGGAAGACCATGTTCTTTTTCCAAAGTTTCGAGCTCTTGACGAGCGTGTCGACGTACGCCACGTAGCGCAACTTTTCCATCTTCTGCTTTACCACGAACAATTTTTACGAAAGAGTTTCGACGCTCTTCAGTGAGCGCAGGGAAAGCGAGTCGAATGACTTGCCCATCGTTTGAAGGATTGAGCCCAAAGTCGGCATTTGAAATAGCTTTTTCTATTGCGGCCATTGCACCCGTGTCGAATGGCGAGACCACTAAAAGACGCGGTTCTGGAACTGAGAAGTTCGCGAGAGCCTTCAGTGGAGTTTCAGTGCCGTAGTAATCAACCATGAGGCCTTCAACAAGGACAGAAGACGCGCGACCTGTTCGAACAGTTGCGAATTCAGACTTCACATGTTCGAGAGCCTTGGCCATACGCTCACGCGTATCTTCCATAACTAGTTCGACGAGTTCGTTATCCATTACTTCACCAGCGTACCGACGGGTTCACCGTCAAGTGCGCGACCTAGGTTTCCCTTGGCCATGAGGTCAAAGACACGAAGTGGCAAGTTGTTGTCCTTGCAGAACGTAATTGCAGTCATATCCATTACACGGAGGTCTTTTGCAATAACTTCGTCGAATGAGATTTCAGTGAACTTCGTAGCATTTGGATTCTTACGAGGATCTTCTGAGTAAACCCCATCAACGCCACCGTGTGTTCCTTTTAGAACAATCGAGGCTTCAATTTCCGCTGCACGTTGTGCGGCAGGTGTGTCAGTAGTGAAGTATGGATTACCCATTCCAGCGGCGAAAATTACTACTCGGCCTTTTTCAAGGTGACGAACAGCACGACGACGAATGTACGGTTCAGCAACTTGGTCCATGTTGATAGCTGACATGACTCGAGTTGGTCGTCCGTGGCTTTCAATTGCATCTTGCAGGGCAAGCGCATTGATAACAGTTCCGAGCATTCCCATGAGGTCAGAGTTCGCACGGTTCATTCCGGCCATTGCACCTGTTGCGCCACGCCAGATATTTCCGCCACCAACGACAACAGCAAGTTCAAGACCACCTCGTGCCATGGCACTCGAAATCTCACGCGCTAAAAAGTCAACGGTCGAAGCATCGATTGTCTCGTCGCTCGCTTCAGAAGCGAGCGCCTCACCCGAGAGTTTCAGGACGAGTCGACGCATATATTTTCCTTTAGCTTCCGATTACAACCTGAGCATACGCAGTGATGCTTGCGCTGCCAAGGAACTGCTGAATTGACTGCTTTTCGTCCTTAACATACGACTGTTCAACCAAGACACGCTCTTTGAACCAGCCATTGAGGCGGCCTTCGAT
>CAINVQ010000011.1 GCA_903854175.1 uncultured Actinomycetes bacterium
AGCTCGCACCATTGATGCGCATCAGCTCAGCAGTCGTCAGTCTCGTCGCATCGAAGGCGACATCAACGAGTCATACATCTCTGAAATCTATACATTGCTAATTCGAATGAATTGGTTCCCAACCGTTGAAAGTGCATTTGCCTTAGCGGTCGCAACAACGCTGGCGTGGAGCGGATGGCTGGCGCTGCATCATTATCTTTCAATTGGGGCGGCCACCACACTGACGCTGTACGTGGTTCAAGTTAATGACCCACTTGACCGAATCATTATGTGGCTTGATGAACTACAAATCGGACAGACTTCTCTGGCCCGACTCGTAGGTGTATCTGTTGTAACTGACAATCGACCAACCAAGGGACCTGAGCCAACGTCTGAAGTAATTGTGATGGACGATGTTCACTATTCATACCGGGCTGGTAGAGACGTGCTGAAGGGCATAACCCTTACTGTTCGCCCAGGAGAACGACTCGCAATTGTTGGACCTTCGGGTGCAGGAAAGTCAACTATTGGAAGGCTCCTTGCTGGCATTGATGCACCACGACAGGGATCAGTCACCGTAGGTGGCTTCGCACTCGCTGGTCTCCCACTCGACACTCTTCGCCGTCACGTGGCCCTCGTGACTCAAGAACACCACATCTTCATTGGATCACTTCGTGAAAATCTTTCACTCGCCAAGCCTGATGCCACGCTCCAAGAAATAGAAAATTGTCTCGAATCTGTTGACGCGCTCGAATGGGCTCAGGCTCTCCCTGATGGACTCGAGACGGAGCTTGGAACTACTGGCTTTTCGCTAACACCAGCACAAGCTCAACAACTTGCCCTGGCTCGTCTAGTGCTTTCAAATCCACACACCCTTGTCCTAGATGAAGCAACCGCACTCTTAGATCCACGCGCTGCTCGACATTTAGAGCGTTCCATGAGCGCCGTAATGTCTGGTCGAACAGTTATCGCAATTGCGCACCGACTCCACACCGCTCACGACGCCGACCGTGTTTGTGTCGTCGTTGATGGAATGATTGCCGAACTTGGCACGCACGATGAATTAGTTGCCCTTGATGGTCAGTATGCATCGCTCTGGCGCAGTTGGCGCAATGAGAGCCAAGAAGGCTCATAGGCTTAACGGCGTGTCAGACCTCCTACGTGGTGAAGAAATCCTTGCCTGTGTGCACAAAGTCGCCCTCACGAGAGGCGCCCCGTTTGACTTTGTTCGTCCAGCGACAAGTCCTGAAATGGAGAAACGACGAAGAGACGCCGAAGAACTTAGAAATACAGTTCTTCGAGAAATCGCTGCGAACACTTCTGGGGCCGTCGAAGCGCGAGGTGTTGAAGATACTGAAGCATTAATGGCAAGCGGGGCCGAAGTAATTCTTCGTCCACGGCTACGAGACGACATTGTGGGTAAACGTCGCGCGAACGTAAACATCTTGGTTCGTGTTGGTAGAGAAAATGAAAAATTCATCTACGCACCGGTGTTGGTAAAGAACAACGAAATCATCGAAGTCGCTGTCACTCGAAGAATCCTTGAGGGATCGCTTCTTAAGCTCCAACCAAGTGAAGCCACCTACACAGATGGTGTTGGACCAAGATCAAATCAAACCGTGCAGCGAAACGGCATTGTTCTGGCTCACGCCACGCGAGTACTGCAGTCACTCGGGCATGGCGACGCCAATGCACGCGTTGGAATGATTGATCGCAACCAAAGACTGTGGTGGTTTGAGCTGAATGCCAGTGACTACCCGAGATTCAATCTGAGCGCTTACGAAGAGTTCTACCAACAACGACTTAATGTGTTGAACGGCCACGAGAAATGGCTCGCTGGCAAAGAGGAATTCCCTACAAAGCCTTTTTGGCACCGTGAATGCTTGGACTGTGAATTTGCGAGTCACTGTGAGCCAGCCCTTCAAGAAATCGATGATGTTTCACTAACGAGATTCTCAAAGGTAGAAGAACAACTTGCCCTACACGAGCTTGGTATTGATACGAGAGAACAACTTGCTCGACTTGACCCTCAGCGTGCACGCCAAGCAAAAACCAAAGTATTGAATCCAACTGAGCAGTACCCGGTCGAAGATTATCTAGGCAAGTCAGTTGAAAAACTTGATGACCTTATTTACCGTGCACGGGCACATGTTCGTGGTAGCTACCTTCGTATTGTTGACTCCGACAAATTGAGCTGCACCACAGCTGATGTAGAAGTCGATGTCGACATGGAAAGTTACGACGATGCAACGTATCTTTGGGGCGCAAGTGTCACTCTAAACAGTCATGTAGAAGGCATTGACGCTGGCTACCGCGCCTTCGTTGAGTGGGGAGAACTCACCGAGGATGCGGAATCAAAGATCTTCCAAGAATTTTGGGAGTGGTTTAGTGACATTCGAGAGAAGTGTGCGAAGCAGGGAAAGACCGTTGCTGGCTACTGCTTCTGGGCACAAGCAGAAGATGGTGCCATGAACCGAGCTGTTGAAAATCCTCTTGCGGGTGGGCCAACTCAAGAAGACCTCAAATCATTTCGCTCGCAGTCACCTTCACAGTGGATTGACATGCACGACATTGCCA
>CAINVQ010000012.1 GCA_903854175.1 uncultured Actinomycetes bacterium
CACCATCGAGTTCCAGCATGATGCGAAGTACACCGTGTGTTGATGGGTGGCTAGGACCCATGTTGATGATCATTGTTTCGTCATCGTTTCGATCAAAGTCAACCGAATTCGGGTCGAGTGTTAATCCGTCAATTCGAAGAACTGAACCAAGTTCACGCCCAAGTTCATCTTTTGAAGTTGACTCACGACGCTTAAGTTCTTGAGCGCCTTCAGAAGTATCTGCGACAAGAAGCTCAATACGTTCGGCGGTACGAATAGTTGTATCGGTCATCGTGGCCCCGGGGCTTGCTTGAACTGAACAGGGACTTTTCCAATGCCGTAGTCCTTGCGAAGTGGGTGTCCTTCCCAGTCCTCAGGCATCAAGATTCTGGTCAGCTCTGGGTGATCAGTAAAAATAATTCCGAAGAAGTCAAAAGCTTCGCGTTCCATTGCTTCTGTTCCCGGGTACAAAGAAAACAATGACGCAACTTCTGCATGATCATTGCCAGCTTGGACACGAATTCGAACACGCTGCTTCTTTGAGAGGCTAAGCAAGTTAACAACAACTTCGAAGCGAGTCCCAACAACACCTTCAGGAAGGGTGCGGTCAAAGTGTTCAAGGTAGTCAACACCACAGAGGTCGACACACATTTCGAAGCCATCATTTTTAAATGACTCCACAAGTTTGAAATACTGACTTGTTGTTGGGAAGCATGCAATATCAGTTGCCATTGCTTCACTGGTAATCACATCAGATGGTGCTGTCGCTGCGAGAGAGATCACTTCGGAGTTCCAATTCGTACTGCAACAGGAACATCTGGTGTCCATAAGTTATTTGATTCGTCAATGTGCGTAGGTCGACCTTCAGCACGGCGCTTCATAATTTCACCAGTGCGAATTTGTTCGTGAAGCGTAAGAATTGCGTGCATCAGTGTTTCAGGGCTTGGTGGGCAACCTGGCGCATACACGTCAACAGGAACAATTTGGTCAACACCTTGAACAATTGCGTAGTTATTAAATAGTCCACCGGTTGATGCACAAACACCCATTGAGATGACCCACTTTGGTTCCATCATTTGGTCGTACACCTGGCGAAGCACTGGTGCCATTTTTTGTGAAACTCGACCAGCAACAATCATGAGGTCAGCTTGGCGTGGAGAGTTTCTAAAAACTTCCATTCCAAAACGCGAAAGGTCGAAGTCAGCCGCACCGGCAGCCATCATTTCAATTGCGCAGCAAGCAAGTCCGAACGATGCTGGCCACACTGATGCACGACGAGCCCATCGAACTAAATCTTCAATTTGGCCCGTCAAAAAATTATGTTGAAGATCTTCGAGTGCCATAACTTACGCCGCTTGTCCTGAATCTGCACCAATGCGAACGATTGTCGATGCGCTAGTTCGAGCTGGCATACCTTTTGCAAGGTGCTTAACCGGTCCCCAAGACAGCGCACCCTCGCTCACAAGAAAAAGCAGTGCGCCGAAAACAGTTACTGAAAACACCAGTACTTCAATGAGCCCAAAAGCGCCTAACTGTCTGAATACGACAGCAAATGGGTACATGAAAACAACTTCAATATCGAAAATTACGAAGATCATCGCAACTAAGTAGAAGCGAACAGGAAATCTCTGAGGTTGCTCAAACTCAGGCACAATGCCGCATTCATATGGTGCAAGTTTTGCGTCCGAAGGTCGCTTGTGTGGGGCCAGAAGTGCCGAAGCAACAAATGACCCTGAGGCAAACAATGCTCCAAGAATAAGGAGTCCCAGAAGGGGGAGATACTGGTCCACGGGTAATTGTCTATCAGATTTCGGGCCCCTATTTTTGCTCCTCCCAGAAGTCTGGCCACGTCTGGCCGGTGGAGTGACTCGAATCAGGCAATAGGCTTCTTGCGTGACAACACTCGCTGAAATAAACCAAAAATCAATTACCTTCGACGTTGTAATCGTCGGCGGTGGGCCAAGCGGATCAGCATGCGCATACTGGCTTGCTGAAGCTGGATGGTCAGTCTGCCTTATTGAAAAGAAGCACTTCCCTCGTGAGAAGACTTGTGGCGATGGACTCACCCCACGCTCAGTTCACCAACTCGCCGAAATGGGCCTAGAGCCAGAAGTTGCGAAGAACGGACACAAGTACAACGGACTTCGTGCATTTGGTTTTGGTGCTTCACTCGAGATGAACTGGCCTACGCATCCAGTATTTCCAAACTATGGCTACACCATTACTCGCTTCAACCTTGACGGGCTTGTTGCTGAACATGCACAACACCATGGTGCGGTTTTGTTAAACGGTGTTGAAGCACTTTCATTACTTGAACCAAGTGAATCAATAAGTGGTGGGCTTCGTGGAGCGAAGGGTGTTGTTGTTAAGGACAAAGAATCTGGCACCACCGCAGAAATTCGTGGCCGATACGTCGTTGTAGGTGATGGTCAGAACTCTCGCATTGGACGTGAACTTGGAACGGTTCGAAACAAAGAATGGCCAATGGGCATGGCACTACGTGGGTATTACACGAGTGATCGTCACGACGAGCCATGGATTGATTCACACCTAGACATCCGTGACCCAGAAGGAAACGTTGTTCCGGGCTATGGATGGATCTTCCCGCTTGGCGATGGCCGAGTAAACGTTGGCGTTGGACTGCTTTCAACTGGTGGCGCTTGGAAGGGTGTTAACACCACCAAGTTGCAGGAATACTTCGTTGCACAAACAGCCGATGCGTGGGGGCTGAATGATGAGTCGTGCTGTGGACCAGCAACTGGTGGCCGACTTCCAATGGGCCTAGCCATAGGACCACACTTTGGAAGCAACACGTTGACAATCGGAGACGCCGCAGGAACTGTCAATCCGTTCAATGGTGAGGGTATTGCTTATGGCTATGAAACTGGCCGACTCGCTGCTGGAGTAATTGGAGAAGCACTCAGCTCAAACGATTCCTCTGCTCTTCGTCTCTACGACGAACGTCTCGATGCTGCGTACGCTGACTATTACAAAGTTGCACGAGCTTTCGTTCGTATTATTTCAGAACCTAAAATTCTTAGTGCCTGCGTTGGACTTGGTCTGCGTGTCGAACCACTGATGACACAGCTCCTAGACATCATGGCGAACCTCATGCGCAACGACCAAAAAGGTCCTAGCGAAATTGGTTACAGAGCACTTGTACGTCTCGCCGATGCAATCCCTGAAAAGGCGTACGACCTTCTACTTGGAGACCTTAAATCTGCTGATTAATCGGCGTGGATGCCTTTTAAATCAGTCCGATTATCCTTAGAAAATGAAAATACTTCAAGAACTCCCCCAGATCTCAGCATGATTCCTACTTTCGTCATCTTTCTTCGCGAGGGCATTGAAGCTTCGATGATTGTGGCGATTCTCTTGTCGTACCTGAACCAAATAAATAAGCGTGAACATTTCCGAGATGTATTTCTTGGAGTCGGCGTAGCTTTTGTACTAATTCTTGGTGGCGGCATTGCTGCGTACATTGCAATTAGTGATTACAAAAATTCGAACTTTAAAACATACTTTGAAACAGCCACGTATCTTCTCGCCGCTGGTGTGCTCACTGGAATGACATTTTGGATGCACAAGCATGCACGAACAATGGCAAAAGAGCTCCAAGCGCGCAGTGATGTTGCACTCACCAAAGGAACAAGGTGGGGACTTGGGGTACTTTCATTTCAGTCCGTAGGGCGTGAAGGACTTGAAACAATGGTGTTTACCTTGGCCATTGTTTTTGCAAGCTCGAAACAGGCTCCGACACCACTTCATGGAAAACTTCTACTTCTAGGAGCAGTTCTTGGGCTTCTAACATCACTTGCCATTGCATTTGGAATTTACAAATTAGGAATGAAGCTGAACTTTAAACGCTTCTTCCAGATAGTTGGCGTGGTGCTGATGTTTTTCGCAGCCGCACTCCTTGCAGGTGCCGTTCAAAATATGCAGTCGCTCAACTGGCTGCCGTTTGGTACCCATGTGCTTTGGAACAGCAGCAGTGCGCTCAACGAAAGCTCGACCATAGGAAATATCCTTCACGCGTTCATCGGATACGCAGATAAGCCAACAATCCTGCAATTTATTGTTTGGGCTGGCTACCTGATAATCAGCATTACTGCGTTTATACGTTATGGACGAAAAGGCAGTAAAACTACACAGCCTTCGAAGTAGTTGACGAAGCTCGAGAGAGCAATGTGTTCACAAGATTTTCGCAGAACAACTTTGCTTCTGACCAGTTTGCAACAATGCCCCCAACCGTCACTTCATAATGCCCACTCGCAATTACTGCAATAGCCAAGGTGAGTTTGGTACTTACAGTTGGCAACGTAATCGTTGTAATTCCTCCACGCACCCATCCATTCACAAACGTGTGTGGGGACCAGTTTGTACCAGCTGGCTGAATAACTTTTGATCCCAGAAGTGACGAAAGCAGTATTGAGCCATTCGCACCAACGAAGCAGCTGCCAAAATTAGGGAGCGTCATCTCTTTACGATCACGTTGAACCATTGAAGTGTTCTCGTAGTACTGAGTTGTTGATGCAACTTCAAATCCGCCAAATGAAGTACTCGAATACACCTTTGAGACAACTTGGTATTTAGGCATCTGGCCGGCAAGTCCAAATACTCTGTCTTTGGTATTTGAAACGCCCATGCACTCTTGAAACTTTGACTGAATCGCGTACCAAGCAGATGCTTTGGGAGCTTGCGTTGTTGTAGTCGATGGAACAACAACACTGCTAGAGCTGAACAGATATGAAAGGACTGAGGACTGCGCTAGCGAAGTGCCACTTGGCAAATCTTTAAGCGTTACGTTCACCGCTTTGGTATCTGCGATGACTGAAAGTTGTAAAGAACCCTTATTGAAGTGTGCGCTGATGGTGCCCGCAAACGATGCAGCGATGACAATTGCAACAGTCGCAATCACCCCGAAGTGGCGTTTACGGCGAATGACTCTTCCACCATGCTCGCTAACGATTTCTCGAAGTGCATCAATGTCTTTAACTGAACCAGTTCTCCAGCAGTAGCGAACTGAAGCAATAGTGGCGAATAAAGCAGCTCTTCGCTGAAAACGAATCAATTGAATATTGGACATCACTGTCCACGGTGTTTGCCAAGCAACAACTGGATCGCCAGCGAGTTGAGTAATTCCTGTCTCATCAAATAGAAGCGTTACTGGAGCTGTTGGCCCATTTGGAACAAAACTTGGGCGAACCATCCATCCTTCACTTCGAAGCGCTGTACCCATATGACTTAAATCACCGAATTATCGGTTGAGCTCCTCAGCTATTTCGCGTGCGAAATACGTAAGTATGAAATCAGCGCCAGCTCGACGAATCGCCGTCAGCTGCTCTAGCGCTACCGCCGATCCATCAATCCAACCATTGGCTGCGGCGGCCTTAATCATTGAGTACTCACCACTCACGTGATACGCGCAAAGTGGGACATCGAGTTCTCTGCGCAAATCACTCAGAACGTCAAGGTAGGTCATTGCCGGCTTGACCATAACAATGTCCGCTCCTTGTTCGACATCTTGTCGAGCTTCTCGAAGTGATTCACGTCGGTTGCGGTAGTCCTGTTGATACGAACGTCGATTACCGCCACCAGCAATTTCAACTCCAACAGCCTCACGGAATGGTCCGTACAGCCCGCTGGCATATTTTGCAGCGTACGCAAGAATCACTACGTCAATAAATCCTGCTGCATCAAGGGCGGCTCGAATAGCGCCAACTTGTCCATCCATCATGCCGCTCGGCGCAACAACATGCGCTCCAGCTTGTGCTTGAGCAACTGCAACTTTTGCGTACAACTCGAGCGTTGCATCGTTGTCAACTGTTCCGTCAGCCTTTAGAACGCCGCAGTGACCATGAGTTGTGTATTCATCTAGACAAAGATCAGCCATAATGACAATCTCGTCATTAAATTCAGCACGCAAAGAGCGCAGAGCAACTTGGCAAATTCCATTTGGGTCAAATGCTCCACTGCCCTGCTCATCTTTTGAAGCTGGAACGCCAAACAAAATAATGCTTGTTACACCTGCACGTTTGAGGGCTCGAACTTCTTCATGAAGTGACTCAAGGGTGTGTTGAAACTGTCCGGGTAGAGAAATAATTGGCTTAGGCGCATTCAAACCTTCGGCGACGAAAAGAGGTGCAACGAAATCCTTAGGGCTCAGTCTTGTTTCAGAAACAAGCTCTCGCATTGCAGCAGAGCTGCGTAGACGGCGTGGACGTTCGGTTGGAAACACATCACTAGCCTATTAGCCCTGGAGAATACGCTTTTTACTGTGTAATTAGCGCAGAATTTCCAGCATTGGTGTGAGTGACTTACCCCAGCCAATTTTTACGCGGTTATGGTCATCTCGAATCTCTGAAGCAGTTATTTCACCTGAGGCAATCACCCAAGCGTCCTCTCTAACGAGATCTCTTGCGACCTTCCAAGCAGACGGAGCGCCAATAATCACAACGTCAGCACTAGCGAGTTCATCTTGCTGCTCTTGATCTAGTGCAGCTCCGACTGTTTCATAACACCAAACACGATCAGCCGTAATATTTCTTTTACTCAATTCATCACTGAGTTCATGGCGCATTTCTTTGGCTCCAATAATGAGTACTGGACCAGCCGTTATGTGATTAGCAAGTTCTAATGACATTGCTGAAGCCTCAGTGTGTACTTCATTACCTGATTTAGAAATAGCGCGAGATGTAGAAGATCCGACACTGAATATTTTTACGTCATTTATGCACTTGGCAACCGCTGAAGAAACGTACTTTGCGCTTCGTGCACTTGTCACAACTAATGCAACATAGTTGCAGCAGCTTTCTAAGTCTTTTAACTCATCATTGAAAGACTGTTCGTCACGGTAACTTGTGGTTGTAAGTGGAACTTCAACAACTGTTACTCGTTTAGGCATCCATTTACGAAGTTCTTCATTCATTCCAGCTTCGCGCGTGAGAATAACTTTCATGAGTGACTTTCCCATCCAGGAAGTGACGAGCCATTTTCAGTGTCTCTAAGTTGAATCGCCATCTTCTTTCCGATCTCTTCAGAATTCTTGCCCACGATGGTTGCTCGAACACTTCTCGTTCCATCAATTGCAATCATGACTCCACGGAGAGAAATTTGGCCATCATCAAAAGTTGCATACGCGCCTGCGGGGATCGAGCAACCTGTTCCAAGCTCAGCTAAAAATGCTCGCTCAGCACGTACGCAGTCATACGCAACTGAGTCATTCAATTCTGAAAGAACAGCGATTGTTTCATTGTCAACTTCTCGAGCTTCAAGCGCCAACGCACCCTGTCCAACTTGAGGGACGAACCATTCAGTGTCGAGTCTTTCTGCACAGAGCTCTTGTTGAGCCAAACGTTCTAGGGCAGCTGCGGCTGCGACAACTGCGTCAATGCCTCCTGTGCCTGGCTTGCTGAGTCGAGTTGCCATATTGCCACGAAGTTCAACAATTCGAATATCAGGACGGCGCTCTAATAGCAACGCAGCTCTACGTGGAGACCCTGTTGCAACTGTTGCTCCTGGACCAAGGCCCGCTAACGATTTACCAACTAGAACATCGGCAGCATCTCTGCGTTCTGGAACACACGCAAGCATTAACCCTTCTGGAGTAATGCTTGGAAGATCTTTTGCACTATGCACTGCAACGTCTGCTTCTCCTCGAAGTAGTGCAGTTTGAATCTCAACCGCAAAGATTCCTCTTCCACCGAGTGACACGAGCGAAGCGCTCGTGTCCTTGTCTCCTGAAGTTTCAACAAGAACTAGTTCGCTCTCACGACCCAGCTCACGAAGTTTTTTTTGAACGAGTTCTGCCTGGATGAGGGCCAGCGGAGAACGGCGAGTGGCCAAACGAAGTGGTTTCACGTTACGAGCTCCGAGGTGTTGTTACTGCAGCAATTCCAAGTGAGTGGAGCAACCCCCCACCAAGCGGACCAGTTCCATTGTTGACGTGATACATCAAGATTTGAAGTTCAATTGAGAAATCTACATAGTGCACGGCGCATCCCAGTGGCACATTAATTACCTGTGGTGCGAAATTGAGGATTGCCTTGATGCCAGCTTTCACAAAAAGGTCAGCAACTTCTTGTGCTGCTGAACCGGGTGTGGTGATTACCCCAACCGTTGCGCTAACCATTGGATCTTTCATTGACTTAACTTGCTTACCAGCAACGTACGTGCCAATCATCTCTGGAGATGAGTCGTAGATCCCAACAAGATTTGCTCCACGAGTGAGAAAGTTTGATGAGTTCACAAGAGCGTGACCTAAATTTCCCATTCCTACAACCACCACGTCGTAACTAATGTGATGTCCAAGTGCTTCAGCAATGCGTTCAATTAATACCTGAACGTCGTACCCGGCACCTCTTGTGCCGAGTGAACCAAGCCCCGCCAGGTCACGGCGAACTGTTGTTGCAGTTACACCCGCGAGTTGACCAATTTGCTCAGAATCAATGCGCTGAAGTCCGCGATTACGCCACCCTTCGGCGATGCGTTGATACACAGGGAGTCTCGAAATTGTTGGCTCAGAGAGTTTTTTATTTCTGAGACGGGGTGTTGCCATTTTTCTACCCAACCGCCGTAGCGATTAGCGACCTAACTGACGGCTGCGCTCAGCGGCAGCAGACACTGCCTCTAAGAATGCTGCTCGTACGGCACGGCTTTCAAGAATTCGTAGTCCAGCTGCAGTAGTGCCGCCAGGTGATGTGACTTGAGCTCGAAGATCAGCTGGGTTCTCGCCTGACTGCTTCAGAAGTTCTGCAGAACCGAGGAATGAGTCGATAACCATTTGCTTTGACATCTCGTGAGATAAACCTTGGTGAACTCCGGCGTCAATGAGCGCTTCGACGACAAGAAACAAGTACGCCGGCATAGGACCTGAGTGTCCAGTTACTGCATCGAGATTTTTTTCTGTTACGCGAAACACTGAACCAACTGCACCCATAACTGATTCAGCCCAGTCAAGATCTTCTTTGGTTACGTGTGCGCCACCAGCAATTGCAGTGACACCTTTTCGAACGAGTACTGGAGTATTCGGCATTGATCTAATAACTGCAACTGGTCCAGGCATAACTGCTTCAATGCGTGCAGTTGAAAGTCCTGCGACAACTGAGAGAAGTCGCATTGTTCCAACGGTTCCACACACTCGTGCTGCAGCTTCGGCGTGGTCAGGCTTTACACAAAGTACGACACCAGTTTTTGGACCAACTTGGTCTAGTTCCATTGATGCGTGAACATCAACCCCTGGGAATCGCTTCTTTAATGCCTCACGACTCTCACTGGAGCTTTCAATAATTGCGAGTTCATTCTTCGCGCAGTACTGCGCAGCAAGAAGTCCCTCAGCAAGAGCTGACCCCATGCGACCGCCGCCAACGATTATTAGTTGATATGCCATATATAAAGGCTACAAGGCGCTCGACTAGTTCTTTTTCCGGCGTCGATAAAGCCCCGGAAAGGCCATAGTCATTGCGGTTGGGAAGATTTCATCAACGTAGGTAATTGTCGCGCCAACGAGTTCATCAAGTCTTTCAATAGTGAGCTCGCCTATTGGAATTTGGGTCATCAAGTAGACGCCATCTTCTGGACCTAGAGCAATGTGGACACCACGTATCTCAGCATTTTTTACAAGTGCGAATCTGTACACATCTTCTTTGTTCGATTCAGGTGCTGGCATAATTTCTGTTTCGACATGAACAGTTCGCTGACGAAGTGTGAGCCAGAGTGCAATCGTGTCTTTTTCATCTCCGCTGAGGCGAATCAACCACCGGTAGTGACCGCGATCATCTGGATGTGTCGCATGCTCAACAACAACGTTAGAACCGCTACTTCTCCATGCGTCAGCCCACCCAGTAATAGTGCGGTCGAGAACTTCCAGTGAGTCGCTTCCGCCAATAGGTGTGGCCATAATTAGCAGCGTAAAAGACTCGTACGAGCAATTTCTTCAGTGAGAAATGCAAGCGACTGTGCAGCGCTGCGCCAGGTGTACTTACGAGCAAGGAGAACTGCACTCGATGACATCTTCATCACGTCTTCAGTGCTTGTTGCCTTCGCAACGTAGTCTGCCCACACTTTGGGGTCACGAGAATCAATTAAGAAACCATTTTCTCCTGGTTCAATCAATGTTTTAAGTCCACCAACATTGCTTGCAACAACAGGTGTGCCACACGCCGACGACTCTAAGGCCACGAGACCAAAACTCTCAGCGCGAGAAGGAACAAGCGTCACGTCTGCAGCCCTCATCCAAGATGAGAGAAGTTGATGCGACTGGGGAGCTACAAACATCACGTTGCCAATGACACCCGCTTCGCTTACGCGGTTATGTAGTTCGTTAAGTGCAATCTTTCCGTCTGGTCCTGAAGGACCACCAATGATTGAGAGCATGGCATTTTCACCACGGTTGCGCATCTCAATAAGTGTTTCGAGTGCAAGGTCAACACCCTTTAGCGCTTGAAGGCGGCCAACGAAGAGCAGCAGCGTCGCATCTGAATCAATCCCAAGTGCGCGACGTGCTTGAGGTTTATGGCCTGGTGAGAAGAACGCGTGTTCAACACCGAGTGGCACTACGTGCACGCGAGATGGGTCTGCGTTATAGAAACGAACAATTTGTTCGGCCTCAACATCACATGATGCGAGTACCGCATCAGCACAAGCGAAGATCGAAGCTTCTTGAGCAGCACGCTCTTCAGATTCACCTTCAAATGTTTCAGCCTTAACTCGCTCAAGCGTGTGAAAAGTCATGATGAGTGGAATATTCATTTCATGCTTTAAGCGGTGACCGCTTAAACCACTAAGCCAATAGTTTGCGTGAATAGCGTCAGGGGTTTCAGAAGTCCTAAATATCTCTGCAACGTTGTCAGTGAACTCATCAACGAAGAGTGGGAGTTCATTGCGTTCAAGAACACTCGCTGGACCGGCGCTGATGTTATGAACACGAAATCCAGGCTCAACATTGATGGTGTCTGGAGCGAACGGGTTGTCACGTCGGGTGTACACATCAACTTCGTTTCCAAGTCGTGCTAGTGCGCTTGAGAGTTCACGGACGTACACATTCATTCCACCGCCGTCACCCGTGCCGGGTTGAGCTAGTGGAGAGGTGTGATACGAGATAACGGCGAGACGTGCCATGGCTAAAGCCTACCTGTTTGGTCAACAATTGACCCAGGGAATTATTTATGCCTAGATCCAACGATTAGCCAAGAGACATCACGAGATGGCACTAGGCCAAAAGACCGTGAATCAGTCGAGAAGTCAGCATTGTCGCCTCGTAGGTCAAGTTGCGACCCAAGGATGGCCACGCACCTTTTTAGAAGGAAACGTTCGTGATTTGCAGGGTCATGCACTACAACGACATCGCCTACGCGAACTTTTCTCCAGCGTCTCACTGCAGTGAGCCTCTCACCGGGCAGGTAGGTCGGCACCATCGAGGAACCCTCAACGCTGACCCGTCGGATAAAGATCTCCATGAGAGATGCCATAGCCTGAACGTTACCCGAGAAGGATGACTAACCTGCGGGTAGAGAAATTGGCCAAAAATAAATGGCCGCTAAAACGAAAGGCGAAGCTATGACGCTTCTTTCAAAAATTAATGCGATGCTTGATGCCACAACTACACCTCTTGTAGTTCACGCTCACTGTGACCTACCTTGTGGTGTCTACGACCCAGCACAAGCCAAGCTTGACGCACAGTCGGTTAAGGCCTGCATGGAAAAGTATGCAGCATCAAGTGACACTGACTTCAAGGTTCGTTCAGTAATCATCAAAGAAGAGCGCTGTGAAGCAGTGAAGCACCACCTATGGGTTCTTTGGACTGACTACTTCAAGCCAGAACACCTCGCGGCTCACCCAAACCTTCACGACCTTTTCTGGAAGGCAACCAAGTCTGCTGGTGACGCTAAGAAGACTCAGGATGTTGCTGTTGCCGATCGCTTGCTTGCAGAGATTGACCAGATCGCAGAAATCTTCTGGGCAACCAAGAAGTAATTCATCCTTTAACAAAGAATCCCGGTGGCTACGCCACCGGGATTCTTGCTTTTAAAAGGAGAGTTACATGAGTTCGGGATGTGCTGGGCAGTTAGCCAGCAATGGATTTCCAACGAGATCTGACTCAGCTATAGGCGTATTGCAGACTTGGCAGGCCCGGTATGTGCCAACTCGTAGTCTTTCAAGTGCGCGGTCGACATCGTTAAGCGTGGTTTCGATTGCAGAAACACTCTCATTGTTGAATTCAGACATAGACAAAACTTACTCTTTTCGGCGGTGGTCTCGCTAACAACTACGATAGAACGCTCAGGGCCGCTAGCTCATCGGGTAGAGCAGAGGACTTTTAATCCTAAGGTGCCGGGATCGAGACCCGGGCGGCCCACCAATCAGACGAAGTGTTGTTCGCTTCGCTGCGAGGAAACATTGCGGTAGACCCAAATGCAGGCAACTGCACAGGTCACCGCAAATATTTCTGCGGCCCAAGGAACAGCACCGTATCCAAATTGAGAAACCATGATGCTCTCGAGTCCTGGTCCTGCTGCCCCACCAGCCATGGTTAGGGCGAGAAGTATTGCAACTCCATTTTCAGATTCAGTACTCCAATTGTTGAACCATGAAAGAGTCATTGGAAACATGACCGACATTGCGAATCCAGATAGTGGATAAACAAATGCGCCTAGTGCTCGAAATGACGCAAACGGAATCACGACACAACAAGCAACGATTCCAATGATTGCCAGCATGCCCTCTCCAAAGCGTCGACTCAATCTCGGGCCAAGAAGACGGCCAATCGCGATTCCACCCCAAAATCCAGCCGTAGAGATCTGACCCCAGAGCGGTGAGAATTTCCAGTGCGACAGTTGAGGTGCAGCCCATCCAGCGACACATGTTTCAAGAGCAACGTAGAGAAAAATAATGAGGGCAAAAAAACTCAATAGCTTCGCCGAAGGCTTACTCATCTTCAATGAGAGAACTCTCTCTTTCGAGTGAGGAGAAACAATTGTTTGCACTGGATAGATAAGTAGTACTGCACAAATCCCTGCTCCAAAAAAGAATTGATGAAAATATTTTGCGCCTACTACCGCAACAACAAGTGGTGCAATGACCGAACCAATCCCCCACCCTGAGCCAATAACGCTTAATTGAAATGTTCGCTTCTCAGGGAGACTTCGTGACACGAGTGAATACACCGCAAAGTCAACAGCCCCGTAGCCAACGCCAGTGAGAAATGCTGCACTTAAAAAGAGGGTCCAAGTTGGAGCCAGCGCTAATGCGAGTAACCCAATGCCCAAGATGGCGATTGATGCCATGAGCGTTATGCGGCCTGAATAATTACGAAGCAGAAAGAACGTCACAAAGACCCCGACAATTCCACCAATGAAATTAACCGTTAATGAATTACCAGCAGTTGGAATTGAAATCGAAAAACGAGACGCAATGTCATTTAGAAATGTGCCATAGACGGCAGAAACGCCTCCGTCAAGGGCCAGCGTTAAGAGCGCTCCAATAAATGCAACGCGCGGGAAAAGTACGTATTCAGTGTCTTGGTTGATAGACCAACGCTAGCAACCAAGACACTGAAACGAAGAACTACTTAGTCCTTTGGACCACCAGCAACGTACAAAACCTGTCCTGTTACGTAACCTGATCGCTCGTCACAGTAGAACGAAACGGCATTGGCAATGTCTTCTGGGTATCCAACACGAGCGACTGGAGTCTGGTTTGCAACTGCCTTTACGAAGTCGTCGAATCCAATTCCCATGCGGTCAGCAGTGGCCTGCGTCATTGCGGTAACAATGAATCCAGGGGCGATCGCGTTAACAGTAACGCCGTACTTACCTAGCTCAATTGCAAGAGTTTTAGTGAATCCCTGAAGACCAGCCTTCGCTGCTGAGTAGTTTGCCTGTCCACGGTTTCCAAGTGCTGAAGTGCTTGACATGTTCACAATTCGACCAAAACCTGATTCGGTCATGAATCGCTGGCACGCCTTTGACATGAGGAACGCTCCCTGAAGGTGCACTGCCATAACTGTCTGCCAGTCTGACAAGCTCATCTTGAACATCATGTTGTCGCGAAGTACTCCTGCGTTGTTTACAAGAACGACTGGAGGGCCGAGCTTTTCTGCGACAGCAGCAACAGCAGCTTCGACGCTCTCTTCGCTTGCAACATCAACACCAACTGCGAGTCCACGGCGGCCAGTTGCGTTAACTGCATCAACTGTCTCAGCACATGCTGCGGCGTCTAGGTCAAGTACTGCAACGTCATAACCATCTTGGGCTAGACGAATAGCGGTAGCTGCACCAATTCCGCGGGCAGCTCCGGTAACTACGGCGACTCGTGTTGACATTATTCCTCCATACTTAAGCGTTACTCATTTTGAGTAACTGCAGATTTTTGCTACTTAGTAACCTCGAAAGATTAACGGAGCGCCACGTTGGGCGCGAACTGGCTACATTCCCAGTCGTTCCTTGATGTCTACAGGGACAAAGTTGTTTTCGGTCGTGGTCTCAGCTTCCACAAGCTCAACGAGGCGGTCGGAAACTTCAACAGGGTTCATCTGGTCAGTAACTGTGAATTGACCAACCATTTTGAATAAATCTTCTGCTGCCTTGTTAAGAGACGTGTCACCGAACCATTCCCACATTGAATCAACCATGCGGTCATTAAATCCTGTGGCGTATGGTCCAGGATTAATGATCGTTACGTCAATACCAAGTGGTGCAACTTCCATTCGCATGGCTTTACCCATTGCTTCTAGAGCGTGCTTAGTCATTGAATAAGGGCCAAAGGCTGGCGCGCTGAATACTCCTGCAATCGAAGACATGATGATTACTCGACCACTCTTGCGCGGGACCATGTCCTTTAGAACTTCTTGGGTAATAGCCATGGTGCCGAAAACATTTACTTCAAAGAGGTGGCGGAGTCGGTCCATAGGAATATCTGCGATTGGACCAGTTTGTCCGGCGCCAGCATTATTGATGAGAACATCAATTTCAAAGTCATGAACTTTTTTGACGTCAGCTGAAGTGATGTCAAGTTTTATAACAGTCAGCTGAGGCGCTTCTGCTTTTAATTCACTCGCCTGTTGTTCTGTTTCAGTTGTTGCAATCACATGGTGTCCGCGTTCAGCTAGCGCTAATGCCGCTAGCTTTCCAAAGCCTGATCCTGCGCCGGTGATAAGTACGTTTTTGCTCATTGCCGGAGTATAGATTCTCACAGCAGATTGAGCACTTACTAGTTCCTTCTCGCCCCACGAACAGGCGCCAAGATGACGAGCGATAAATAGGTGACGATTGCAATTGCGAGATGCATCCACACCAGGACAAATACTGCAGCACCCGGTTGGCCAAGAATCCAAATTACGAGATCTGGCAGGAGCAGCACAATTGTCACCGCAAACGCCAAACGAAGAAACAGCC
>CAINVQ010000013.1 GCA_903854175.1 uncultured Actinomycetes bacterium
AGGAACTAGGGGGACTCATGGAACTACAGGGAAAGACTGCGGTCATGACTGGAGGCGCAAGCGGCCTCGGACTCGCAACTGCGAAGCAGTTGGCAAAGGCGGGCGTAAACCTCGTACTTGGTGACATTGAACAAGGACCACTCGACGAAGTTGTTGCTGAGTTCAAGGGCACCAGCGTGAACGTCATTGGCGTGAACATTGACGTTAGAAGTGCTGACGACGTTAACCGTCTTCGTGACGAAGCGGTTAAGGCTTTTGGCACTGCACACATCATCTTCAACAATGCAGGTGTTGGTGGCGGACCACTTATTGGTACCGACAAGAAAATGTGGGACTGGGTCATGGACATCAACGTCGACGGCGTTGTTAACGGCATCAACGCATTCGTTCCAATGTTCCTCGACCAAAACGAAGGTCACGTAATTAACACTGGATCACTCGCTGGCCTCGGTGGCGTTCCGGGAATGGGTTCGTACTGCGCCAGTAAGTTCGCAGTAGTTGGCATGACTGAAGTGCTTTTTCATGAGCTGGCCTTCAGTGGAAAAGACGTGCACGCTTCTCTTCTCTGCCCAGGATTCGTAAAGACTCGTATTCACGAATCAGGTCGCAACCTTCCAAAGGAACTTGCAAGCTTTGCTGAGAACCCAATGGCCAAGGCCGTACAAGGCATTGCTGCTGAAGCTGTGAACAGTGGTATTGACCCCAGCATCATTGGTGAAATGGTTGAAGACGCAATTATCAACAACAAGTTCTGGATCTTGCCTCACATGCGCTCAGCTGTTCGCACAACAGAACAGCGTCTTCAGTGGATGCAGGGTGGCGACACACCAGGCATTGACCTTATGAAGGCCGCTAAGTCCTAACGGTCAATTCCGCTTGGGAGTTTGTCCTCAGGCCAGTCAAGTAACGCAACCGCACTGCGACAAGCAAAGCGGTCAGTCATGCCTGCAACGTAGGCAACGGCTTCGTGCAAAATAACTGCATCTGATACTTCGCCATTTTGTTCAGCAATGTTTGGAATCAGCATTGGATTCTTTACGAAATTCTCAACGAGAGCACGAAGCATGTGCACTACTGACTGTGCCTGCTCACGTGAAGGGCCACGTAGGTAGATGGTCTCGTAGTTAAAAGTTCTAAAAGCAGCGAGTGCTTCGGCGGTTGGCCCGTCCATTCCAATGATGCCTGTTTCACGGATTGTTCGAATCATGGCGTTAATGAAACTTCCGAGCTGGTTGTGGCGATTGTCACCGCAACGCTCACGAACAATCTTTGGTAACTCGTGTCGAGTAATAATCCCCGCAGACACAGCGTCTTCGAAGTCGTGACACACGTAGGCAATGCGGTCTGCCCAGCTAACGATCTCACCTTCGGGGGTCATTGGAGCGGGTCTCGACCACGAGTGGTTTCTAATGCCATCCAAAGTTTCAACGCAGAGGTTTAGTGGCAGCAGTGAAACGTTGGCACCCCACGTCGCGTGGTCAAAGCCACCTTCGACGTACGGATCAAGTGCTTCTTCACTCGCGTGACCGCCGGGTCCGTGACCACAGTCATGACCAATCGCAATTGCTTCAGCGAGTGCGACGTTAAGTCCGACTGCTCGAGCAACTCCAGTTGCGACTTGAGCAACTTCGAGTGCGTGAGTGAGGCGAGTGCGCATGTGATCGTCGGGGAAGACAAAGACTTGAGTTTTTCCAGCTAGTCGGCGAAATGCAGTTGAGTGCAAGATGCGGTCTCGGTCACGTTCAAACGGCGTTCTGAATTCGTCAGGTTCTTCTGCGCGTACTCGGTTACCTGCTCCGTAGGCGCGGGTGGCTCCAGTAACGAGAAGTGCATCAAGACGTTCTTCACGCTCACTTCTGGTGGCTCCAACGCCTGCGCTGGTGTTATCAATAGTCGCTGTTGAGTCCTGGTGGGCAACGGTTACGTCGTCTCGAGAGCCCTCGTAGCCCTCCATGGTGGCGGCCCATCTCTTGTTGCGCTCACTGGCATTTTCAATACTCACGACCTCTATCTTGCCCCAGAGCCGTAACATGGTGAAAGTCGGCTATTTGCTTAGGAGCAGTAATGGATATTCG
>CAINVQ010000014.1 GCA_903854175.1 uncultured Actinomycetes bacterium
GCGCCGTAAGCGCATGCGTAAGAAGAAGCACAAGAAGATGCTGAAGCGAACACGCTTCCAGCGTCGCGCCGCCGGTAAATAACTAGTCTCTACGCCTCTTGTGGCGTAGTACATGTCTGGCGGAACCGAATAGTGCCTGCGGGACCCTGCACATCCCAGACTGATTGCCCAGTATCTAAGTGACCTTCAACAAACATTGTTGATCCCGAACCCGCTAGCTGAATCTCTTGGCCGAGCTCTGCACGTAGCCAGTTCATTGTTTTTGCGAGTTGCGGCTCGACAATGCGTGCTGCACGCTCCAAGTGATTTCGCCCCTCACCAGTTTCTCCGAGTTCATCAAACGCTTGGTAACACGCCTTGGTGTCAACTGAGAAGCTCGGGATAATGAGCGTAACGTCACGTTTTTCAAATTCGAGTGGTGTTAACAACTCTCCTACCCCTTCAACAAGTGCTCGTCCACCTAATTGACAAAAGGGGACGTCGCCACCGAGCGTTGCCGCGAGTTCAGAACTAACCCCACCAACCCAGCGAAGAATTGCTCCAGCGTCAGAGCTACCTCCCCCGAGGCCTCCGCCAGTAGGAATGACTTTGTCAATAGTGACTCCAGCTTTTCTTCCAACTAGCTGAAGTGCCTTTGAAACAAGGTTTGTTTCATCGAGAGGAACTCGAATGCTTGCAGGAGTTAGTCGCAAGTAATCCTGCTCTTCTTCAATGATGAGTCGATCACTGAAATCGAGTGAAACCATCTCACTTCGCAGCAAGTGATACCCATCATCGCGCACGCCAGTAACTTCTAAAAACCAAGTCAGTTTGGCGGGGGCGAGAAGTTCTTTCATCGAGCTGCAACCAACTTAGCGAACTCTTCCAGTGTGAGTTCTTCTGGACGCTTGGTTTCTGCTACTCCTGAACGCTCAAACACACCCTCGCTTGCCCATCCATTGAGAGAACGGCGAAGCATTTTGCGTCGTTGCGCAAATGACATGCGAATAACCTCAAAGAGATCAGATTCACTCACCTCGTTTGGATCAATTCGAACACTGTCACGTCTGACAATTGAAACTAGAGCTGAGTCAACATTGGGCTTAGGGTAAAAGACTGATGGGCCAATTTTGCCAACAACTTTGGCATCAGCGAAATACTGAACTCGAAGAGACGCTGCTCCATACGCTTCATCTCCCGCTTGAGCGGCAAAGCGCTCTCCCACTTCTTTTTGCACCATTACGAGCATCCGCTTAATGAGTGGCTGTGATTCGAGCAAGTGAAGCACCAGCGGGGTTGCAACGTTGTACGGAAGATTGGCAATAATGGCGGCATCGCGTCCACCCAAGATTTCGCCATAATTCGCATTAAGGGCATCAGCGTGGTGAACAGTTACTCCGTGTGGGCTGACTACAGAACGAAGTGGCTCCAGCAAGTAGCGGTCGACTTCCATTGCTTGGACTTCTGCGCCAGTTTCAATGAGCGCCAATGTGAGTGAGCCGAGCCCAGCACCGATCTCTAATACGAGGTCGCCAGGTCCAACTTCTGCGAGTCGTGCAATTCGACGAACGGTGTTTGGATCGACAACAAAGTTTTGTCCTAGTGCTCTTGATGGTTTGAGGCCATGTGCTTCGAGGAGCGCAACAAGGTCAGTGCGGGTGTGGGTCACCAGGAAACTCTGACACGAATCACACCTCTAGCGAGTGGAGACAGCTGAGCAAACTGGGTCATAGACAAGTCAATCACGCGTGGATATCCAGCATTCTCACGGTCAGTTACTACACACGTAATAACTTTTCCTGTCGCAATGTTTCGTACATTTACTCGAGTACCAAACGGCAATGTTGGCGATGCACAGCGACCTGGAACGTATGAGTACCACGTTGCGACTCCAATTACGTAGCGCTTTGGAGCTGGCTTCACAGTTGTTGTTGTCACAGGAACAGTTGTGGAGGTAGTGGTGGTTGTTTCACCTGGGTACGTTGATGTAGTTGTAGTTGACGTTGTTGTAGATGTAGGCGTCGTTGGTTTAGGAGTTGGTTTTTTAATAACTGCAGGAAGTGCCACATGAACAAGCACAACGGACTGATACTTAACTACCGCTCCTGCAGCTGGACTTTGGCTTACGGCCCTAGTCCATTTACCGCTGAATGCTCCTGGCCCAGTGGTGTCAAAGAAGAGTCCGGCATTGTGCATTGCCTTATAAATAGCGGCTTTTGAAAGTCCTACGAGTTTGGGCACTCTACGTGGGCCAACAAATGGAGCCATTGAAGTGATTATCTGCGCCTGTCCGTGCCAGGGAATTAGAACTCCCGGGGCTGGTCTTTGCGCTTCAACTGTGACCCATGACGCGTTCGAAGAGCCGGGTCCGCTCGTCGTGAAGTAGAGGCCCTTGGCTTTCATCACTGCGTAGACGTTGGCTTTAGAGTCACCAATGAGGTCAGGCATGTGAATTGGAGCGTGCGAAGTTGACGCCTCCACAATGTGAGACGTTGAAAGAACCAGCGAACCAGCAATAATGCTGCTCGCGGTTACAAGCATCAACAAACGCCTAAGCGTTCGCTGGAGTAATGCCCTCAGATCTCCACCCTCCGTCGGGACAACGAGTGTTTACACAACAACCCGCCCTACAACGCTAGGCAAGTGGTGGAGAGAAGGCAATACGAGATTCTAAATATGTCTAAAATACCTGATTAAAGTCTATTTATTTTACAGGTAAATTGAATAAACGAGCAGAATTCGCAGCCGTGGCGTCACGTACGACAGAAATCTCTTCGCCACGAAGATTCGCAACAAATTCACCAACAATCGAAACATACGCTGGCTCGTTTGGTCTTCCACGATGAGGAACTGGTGCCAAGAATGGACTATCGGTTTCAACATGAAGTCGATCGAGCGGAACAATCTTTACTGCGTCGCGAAGAGCTTCGGCATTTTTGAATGTTGCAATTCCAGAAATTGAAATGTCGCACCCGAGTTCGAGACAACCTTCTGCTTCGGCCTGATTACCAGTGAAACAGTGAATAACTGTTCGAGGAGGAACACCTTCTGATTTGAATACATCAAATAAATCGTCAAAAGCATCACGTGCATGAATGACCAGCGCGAGGTCGAGTTCATGAGCTAAGCCAATCTGGGTTGCGAAGGACTTAAACTGGTCTGACCTGGGAGAATGCTCATAGAAATAGTCGAGCCCACACTCTCCAATGCCGACCAATTTTGGGTGTCCAGAGCGAGCCATCTCAATGATTGGCTGAATGTCACTCAAAGAGTCGTGAGGGTGAAGACCAACAGTTGCGTACAGCTCTACTGGGCCATCAATCTCTGCAACTGCGAGTGCGTCGCGTGAAGTTTGCGCGCCAGTTCCAATAACAACGAGTCTGTCAACGCCCGCTGCAATGGCATTGTCCATTACTTGTCGAATGTTGAGTGCAACTTTTTCATCGTCAAGAAAACTGTCTTGGATGTGACAGTGTGCGTCAGTCCAGTTGCTCATCAGTCACTCTTGATTCTCGGGAAAAGAGGATCGCCCTTCTCAACATTCACGCCCATAGGAAAGAGTCCCCACTTAGTGTTCGCATTGAAGTCTCCATCAGTTGGCAGACCACTTAGTCCAATACGTCGCCAGATTTCAGAAGCAACGGTTGGCATTGCTGGTGTAATCAGAATTGAAACAATTCGGATTGCTTCGAGTGCGTCACCCATCACAGCTTCAACTTCAGAACCTGGCTCCATTTTCCAAGGAGCATTCTGCTCAAGGAATGAATTTGTTGCACCAATTAGTCGCCACGTAGCTTCGAGCGCTGCTTGTGGCGCAAACCTATTCCATGCTGCCGATGTTTCAAGGACCGCTGTTTCTGCGTCACCACGAAGTGGCGAATCACTTCGTGCGCCGGGAGAAACTGCATTGCACTTGGACTGCACCACAGTGGCTACTCGAGCGACCAAGTTCCCTAGGTTGTTTGCGAGGTCGGTGTTGTAGCGAGCGGTAATGGCTTCGAGTGAGAAATCCCCGTCATTTCCAAGCACCGCTTCACGGAGGAGGTAGTAACGAATCGGGTCGACACCGTATTCATTTGTGAGCACAACTGGAGCAATATCAGTGAGTTTTACGCCACCTTCTTGGGCCATTGTCTTAGAGAGCTTTTGTCCACCCACGAGGAGCCAACCGTGCACCTGCACGTGAGAAGGCGGCTCAAGTCCAGCTGCCATGCACATGGCTGGCCACCAAACACAGTGGAATCTAATGATCTCTTTTCCAATGAGGTGGTGTGAATTTGGCCACCACTTCGCAACTTCGTCGTCCTCACGGCCGTAACCAATTGCGGTGAGGTAGTTGATGAGCGCGTCATACCAAACGTAGAAAACATGCTTCTCATCCCACGGCACTGGAACGCCCCATGAGATTGATGTGCGCGTAATTGAAATGTCGCGAAGTCCGCCCTTAATAAATGCGTACGCTTCGTTGCTCTTTGTTCCCGGTGTTACAAACTCTGGATTCTTTGCGTAGTACTCGAGCAACTTGTCTTCAAAAGCGCTGAGCTTAAAGAACCAGTTTTCCTCTTCCATTTGTGTGAGAGGTTTTGCGTGAACTGGGCACTTGCCATTGTCACTTGCTTCATCTGTGAAGTAGTCCTCACAACTGACGCAGTACAGACCTGAGTAGGTGTCCTTGTAAATAAATCCGTTGTCGTAAATGGCGGTCAGGAACTTCTGAACGCTTTCGTAGTGGCGAGGCTCGGTGGTGCGAATGAAGTCGTCGTAGCTAATTCCAAGTGCATCCCAGGCTTCGCGAAAGCGAGCTGACGTTGTATCGGCCCAGGCTTGAGGCGACACACCATTCTTTTCAGCAGCATCAGCAACTTTTTGACCATGCTCGTCAGTACCGGTGAGGAATTTGGTCTCGTCACCAATTAGTCGGTGCCAGCGTGCCATGGCGTCAGCGTTAACGGTGCAGTAGGCGTGACCAACGTGCGGAGCGTCATTGACGTAATAAATCGGCGTAGTGATATAGAAGCGAGCCATTGATTAAAGGTTACTAAGTTATGAATCCTGCTCAGCTCTTACATCAAGCCCCAACTGATACGCGACTCTGTGCGCAACCCCAAGAGTCTCAGAAACGTACGAAACGGCGTCTCGAAGGCTTGCACCACTGCTCAACTGCTCAGCAATTGCCTTTTTAGCCGTTTCATCATCAACAACTGCAGCGGGCTCGGCACCGTCAAGAACAACAACGATTTCACCAAGTACTTCTCTTGCCGCGTATCGTTCGTGAACTTCTTTAAGCGTTCCTCGAACAACCTCTTCATGAAGTTTTGTTATTTCACGACAAATAGCAACTCTGCGATCTGGGTAGTGGGCCGCTAGTTCGCTAAGCGTTGTTACTAGGCGCTGTGGTGATTCATAAAAGACAACAGTTCGCTGTTCTTTTGCCCACAGTGAGTACAGGGCTTCACGCTCTCCGGCTTTTCTTGGAACAAAGCCTTCCATGATGAACCGTTCCGTTGGAAGCCCGCTGATTGTTAGTGCCGCAATTACTGCAGCTGGTCCGGGAGCTGTGGTTACGAATAAGCCCGCTTCTGCCACTGCAGCAACAACACGAGCGCCTGGATCACTTATTCCGGGGGTCCCCGCGTCGCTAATTAGAACTACAACTTGTCCTTCGCTAACTCGCTTTATAACCTCATCGCACTGTGAAGCTTCATTGTGCTCGTGCAGTGCCTTGAGGCGACCATTGACTGGAATGTTGTTTGCACTAAAAAGAGTGCTCGAATGGCGGGTGTCTTCACAGTAGATAACATCAGCTTTTTCAAGCAGTTCAAGGGCACGGCGAGAGATGTCGCCAAGGTTGCCCAGAGGGGTCGCAACCACCACAAGTTGTCCTTGCATCTGCACGTAATTCCCTTCGTTTGGCTTAGTAGGCCATTTACCTACTAACATTGTCACCTATGTCAAAGCGGACTAACAAGCGCAAGCTACGAGCCAAGAAAAAGGCTAACCACGGCAA
>CAINVQ010000015.1 GCA_903854175.1 uncultured Actinomycetes bacterium
ACTGCTCCGACAAGAACAATGATGAGCATCACGAGCAGAGTGACCCAACCGTAGTTAAACAACATTCCTCTACCACTCGACAGCGAGCTTGGCCAAACAATGTTGAGCAACATAAGCCCTAAGTACACAAGTCCCCCAATTGTCACTGGCATCCCCCACTTGCCGAGTGTGAACGAACCACTAGGAGTCCATCCACGTAGTCGGGCAATAAGCGCACCGAGAACGGTTAGGAAGAATGAAAGGTAGATACCTGAAGTAGCGAAGGAGACAAGTGCATAAAGAGCATTGATCTTTGCTGGGTAGGTGAACCAAAGAATGTGAACTGGATTAGCTGGATTCACAAGTACCAAGAGCAAGAAGAGGAACGGAATAACCGTTGCTACTGCAATTGCATTTCGAGGTGTCTTGTGCTTCTCAGTAACAACCTTCAACGCATTGCTTCCTGGCAGTGCTCCGTCACGTGCGAGAGCGAATACAACTCGTGCTCCCGCTCCTTGAACTGCAGTTCCACAACTGAAGAACGCAATGACAACCATCACAAGGAAGAAGTCCTGTAGCCAGCTTGGAAGTGTGCCCAGAAGCATTGGAATGCCCCCAGAGATTACTGAGCCAATTCCTGAAGATGGTGTAGCTAGAAGAAGACCAAGCACCAAGATGAACGATGCAATCCCTCCGTAGAGAAGTGCATTGCGCATTGAACGTGGCACCTGTCGACTTGCTTCCTTGGTTTCTTCTGAGATATCTCCTGCAGATTCGAACCCGAAGAAGATATACACGTTGGCAAGGACAGCGACAAGAGCTGCACCAGTCCACCAATTACCACCAAAGTCAATTCCGAATGCGTTCGTGGCAAGGTTTTGAGTTCCTTGTGTGGTGAAGGTGTAGCCGAGTCCGTGGTGGAAGCCATTTATAGCGAGTGCGATAAACACACCGAAGGTTCCGATTGTCTCAACGTACACACCAAATTTGGTCACGTAACCCATGATCTTTGCACCAACTGAGTTGAGGAATGCCGAAAGAACAACAATCGCTCCAGTAATTACAAAAATAGTTATGTGATTGGTTGCATCTAGATGAGTATTGAACCAAATATTTGATAATGCAGACACGTAGCCAACTGCGCCAGAGTCAACTGACGCCACTGTTGCTAGAAGTGCGAAACCGTAGATCCACCCAACGAACCATCCGTAGCGTTTTCCAACATTGAATTTCCCGTACTGATAGAGCGCTCCAGATAGTGGATACTCACTTGAGAGCTCACCAAATACCAGCGCCACGAGCATCATTAGACCAACAACGATTGGAATAGTCCAGATATAACGAGGACCACCAGCCGCAAGGCCAATTACGTACAGCGAATAGATACCCACCATTGGGCTGAGGTAACTAAACGCAACTGAAAAGTTGTCAAAGAACGAGAGAACTCGTGACAACTCCTGTTTATATCCGAGAGCGGCCAAGCGTTGATGTTCTTGGCCCTCCATGTGATCTGTAGACATACATCCCCCCTTGGCGCAACCTTGTGATTGCCACCACTTGTAACGATAATGATGTACCTTACTAAAAGTTGGTATTAGCAAAAAGGGTGAAACAAGCCAGTAACCACCCACTAAATGTGAGATTCTTGAATAGTGAGCGATCCAACACCGACGAATGAAGAATACGAAGAAATCATTCGTGATCTAAAGGCTGAAATTGGCCGCCTAAAAGAAGAGATCAGAAAAATTAGACGAGACAACAACGAAGTGCCGCCACACTATTTATAAGTAAAAGACTTTACTTATTTCTTTTTCGCTGTATTTATTGCACGTCTGATCGAAACGGATAACGCGCAAACAACTAGCACCGGCAGCGCAATAACAGCAGCAGTATTATTGCCTGTACCACGGAGGCCGGCGATACTTCCAATAATGACGAGAGCCGCTACAAAAAGTTCTGGAGTATCACCAATAAGAAAGTCCCACCAAAATCTTCCAAAACCCTTTATGAGTCGCAGCACTAGTGAATTTGTTTTGCTCATGAATGTGCCTCAATATTTGAAACAGAGTGTTGAGACTTTGCAAGTACGACAAGACCCCATGTGACAAGTGCGTACATCACTACAAAAAAGGCAAGAAAACCATTGTCACCTGGCCAAGAAACCTTTAGTCCTTCGCCTACCCAAAAGGTTCCATAACTAACAGTCAAAACTCCAACACTCATTTTCATTGCATTTTCAGGAACAGAAGAGAGTTGCTTCGCAGCAATCACGCCCATGACCACCACAAGTGCAAACGCCACTCCTGCAGTCGTCGCAGCGAGACCTAATCGATGCGCAGAAGTTCCAAGGGTCAGAACAGTTATGACAACTTCAA
>CAINVQ010000016.1 GCA_903854175.1 uncultured Actinomycetes bacterium
AGATCGCTGACGAATATTCAAGTCCAGGTGACAGAAAATTCGTAAGTGGATCAATTGGGCCAGGAACAAAGTTCCCAACACTTGGACAGATCACCTACGACGCTCTTTCTGAGAGCTACGAAGAACTCGCCTATGCGCTTCTAGAAGGTGGCGTTGACGTTCTGCTCGTAGAAACAATGTTCGATCTCCTTTCTGGAAAAGCTGCAATCGCTGCATGTCACCGTGCAATGGCGCGACACGGACGCATTGTTCCAATTCAGACGCAAGTGACAATTGAACTCACGGGTCGCATGCTTCCTGGAACAGAAATAAATGCCGCAATCACTGCGCTCTCGCCACTTGGCATTGACATCATTGGACTTAACTGCGCCACCGGTCCAGTTGAAATGTACGAACCACTTCGCACACTCTCTGAGTCTGCTCCAATGCCAATTAGCTGTCTTCCTAACGCGGGACTTCCAAGCGTTGTTGACGGCAAGATGCACTACGACCTAACGCCAGAACAGCTCGCAGAGCACTTATCTAAGTTTGTTTCTGAATACGGATTACAAGTTGTTGGAGGATGTTGTGGAACTACCCCAGAGCACTTGGCTCGCGTAGTTGAAGCAGTACGCCCACTCACTCCTGCAAAGCGTTCGCCAGTTCTAGAGCCCGCAGCAGCGTCGATTTACTCAACCACGAGCTACAGCCAGGACCGCTCGGTGTTGATGGTTGGAGAGCGCACAAATGCCAACGGCTCGAAGCTGTTCCGTGAAGCAATGCTCGAAGGCGACTGGGACACCTGCGTAGGGATTGGCCGCGACCAGATTAAAGAAGGCGCGCACATTTTGGATGTTTGTGTTGACTACACCGGTGCTGACGGCATAAGTGACATGAACGAAATCATGAGTCGACTCGCTACACAGTCTTCAGTGCCAATCATGGTTGACACCACTGAAACACTTGTGGCTCGCCAAGCCCTCACCTGGCTCGGTGGCAAGGCAATCCTTAACTCCGTGAACTTAGAAGAAGGTGACGGCCCTGGAACACGCCTCGACGGTTTCTTGTCACTCGCTGCTGAATTTGGATGTGCAGTAGTTGCTACGTGCATTGACGAAGAAGGACAGGCCCGTACGGCTGACTGGAAGGTTCGTGCCGCACAGAACATCACCAAACTCGCAGTAGAGCGTTACGGACTTAGCGCTGAAGACATCTTCATTGACACCTTGGCGCTGCCGTTATCGACGGGAATGATTGAATCACGTCGTGACGGTATCGAAACGCTGGAAGCCATTAGGCGCATCAAGGCTGAGATGCCGGGGGTACGCACAATCCTCGGACTCTCGAACATTTCGTTTGGTCTTAATCCAGCCGCTCGACAAGTGCTCAACAGTATGTTCTTGCACGAAGCAGCTGAAGCTGGGCTTGACGCAGCGATTGTGCACGCGTCAAAGATTTTGCCACTCGCAAAAATCAGTGAAGAATCTCGCAAGGTCTGCCTCGACCTCATCTACGACCGCAGGTCTGAGGGTTACGACCCACT
>CAINVQ010000017.1 GCA_903854175.1 uncultured Actinomycetes bacterium
TAGCTCAATTGGCAGAGCATTTGACTCTTAATCAACAGGTTCCGGGTTCAAGTCCCGGCCGGCGCACTGAAAACTCCCCGAGGAAACTCGGGGAGTTTTGCTTTAGAAACACTCAGCTAATTCAAAAAGAAATGCTTGCAGCGTTTGAATTTGGTTACGAAGTTCGTCGTCTGCACTATTCCACTTCTCATCATTCAAGATTCCATTAGAGGCAGCAGTTTCACGAAGAGCGATCTGCATAGTGGTGAGCCATGCCCACGCTTCTTGTTCATTTATGAACTCTTCGTTACGTGTCATGTACGCAAGTTCAGCGTTCGTTGAGATCTGACTCTGGCGAGTAAGCATTGCGAGTGGATTGTCATCGTCACTCGAAGGATCAATTGGGGCATTCAGTCTGCGGTGCCAGTCATGTTCAGGGTCTCGCTCGGCGGCAACGACGTGACCGAACGCTTCATAAACAATGTTGCGTCCCGTTTCGTTTAGACGAACCTCTATTCGAGCATCACGTCTACGGATAAACATTTTGTTCCGGCTCATGGTTGCTCGATTGTTGACTGAAGACCTGCGACTTGTAGTTTCACGCAATAGCTTTCGGCGATGTCTTTTTGACCAGACCAGACAACCGCCTTGCCCTCATTGTGCACCGTCATCATTAATTGCGTGCACTTAGCGTTGGGGTACCCAAAAATTCTCTTAAAGATGACTTCAACAACCTTCATGGGAGTCACCGGGTCGTCCCACACCAGCACGTTCCAAGGTCGCATCGTCGAAACAGCATCATCAGTAAGTACCTGGGAACTGGTTGTTTCTACTCGCTGGGGTTTAACAGACGCCATGTGTCTAGTGTCTCATGTCCCGGAACGAAATAAAAGAGAAATCTTTAGTCTGTTGAGGTGGCAACTACCGACGTCAGGATCCCTAAGGGCTTTAAAGAGCGCTTCAACGTCGCCATTCGAAACACCATTGGCCTCACCCAAGATCCAATTCCACCCTGCGAGGACGCAGCAACGTCGTACATGGCACTAGATAGCGTGGCGAGGCTCGTTCACGGAGACCTCGCGTCAATGCTCGTTGGTGGACTTTCTAGCCTCTTCTTTCAAACACTGCACCCCTACGCCATGTCTGGTGTGGCACAGCACTCGAGGTATCAGAACGACCCACTTGGGCGAATGTTGCAAACTGCGAACTTCATTGGATTCACTACTTACGGCACGAAGGAGCTTGCGTACTCATCTATTGAGCGAGTTCTCGCAGTGCACGAAGCAGTACGCGGAACTGCTGACGATGGTGTTGCCTATTACGCGAATGACCCACATCTACTCCTCTGGGTGCACTGTGCAGAAATATCAATGTTCCTTGAGGGCTACCTTCAATTTGGTAGAAAGAAAATTTCAGATGCAGAACGTGACACCTACGTTCTAGAAATGGCCCAACTAGCAAAAGACCTCGGAATTCCAAACCCTCCCCTCACCTACGCCGAACTTCGAGCAGCTCTTGAGATATTTAGACCAGAGCTTCGACTTATTCCTGAAGGTGCCGTCGCGCGAGATTTCGTGGCGAATGAAATCATCAAGGATCGATTCAAGAAAATAGGATTCTGGTTCTTTGTGCAGAGCTCATACGCACTTATGGAGCCATGGGCACGTGACCTGCTCGGAGTCCCAAGGCGAGTCAGGCTCAATAAATACTTCGTCAAGCCATTGACGGTGTTGCTGTGTCGTGGATTGCGGATTTTTGTTCCGCCGTTTGAGCCGCCTAGGTCATAAGACCAAGGCCACCGTCAACGACGAGCACTTGGCCCGTCACGTACGGCGTACTTGCGAGCGACAAAATTACGTCAGCAACGTCACCAGGTGTTCCACTTCGCTTGAGTGGCGCCATTGCACTCACAGCGCCTCTGATGGCGTCCCAGTCAGCAGTCCATGGGGTATCAATGAGACCAGGGGCGACTGCATTTACTCGTACTTCTGGTCCAACCACTTTGGCAAGCAGTGCCGTCATGTGATTGAGCGCTGCTTTTGATGTGGCGTATGGAATAGAAGATCCCGTTTGGCGAACGCCAGCGATTGAAGAAACATTAACAATTGAACCTTTTGATTCCTTCAGCGCCGGCATAGCGCGAACCGAGATGTTCCATGTACCAAAAACATTTACTTCAAAAATGTCACGCCAAACATCGAGTGTCGCAGCGTTGATATCAGTGTGAGGAATGACTTTGGTGGCACCAGCGTTATTTATAAGAACATCGAGCCGACCGTAACGTTCAAGCACCATTTCAATTATGCGCTCACAGTCATCATCATTTGAAATATCACCTTGAATGTAGAAGGAGCCGGGTGTTTTTTCAACCAATGCTTCTCCTGCACCAACGCTTCGCACTGAGTTAAAGATGACGTGGTCGCCAAGCGCTGCGAAACGAAGTGCTGTCTCTTCACCAATGCCACTTGTAGATCCAGTGATTAGAACTACGCGACTCATTATGAAGTTCTCGTAATTCTGTACGATCCGGTCCAGCGCTGACCGGGTTCAAGAATGATTAAGTCCTTCCCACTTCTAAGGGCGTCTGGTGGGCACGTCATTGGCTCAATTGCAACTGATGTCCTACGTCTTCCAACTGGCAGTGAGTCACCCGTGAAGATTTGTAGGTACGGAAAATTCCGGTCCACGGAAACATCAATGTTTGATCCCTTGGCATCCTTCAGCGAGACCGTGCACATTCCAGTGTCATCTCGATTGAGTTCGGCATACGTAACGTCAAGATCATGCCCATTGACAGACTTCGTTGTTCGAAAGTCGTAGTTGTTTCCAGCAACGGGAAGAATTTCACCGGTTGGAAGTTTGCGATCATTAACCGCAACGTACGCATTGGCAGGAACGGTTAGCTCTGCGCCTTCGATTGTTGGTGTTGTCACCGCAAAGTATGGGTGGTAACCAAGTCCTAATGGAATTGGAACTTCGTCAAGATTTTGCACTGTCGCTGTAGTGGTGAGTCCTTTTGGACCCAGGTGATAGTCCAGCGTCAATTTCGAAATGAATGGGTAATCAGGAAGTGGGTGAAGAACAAGTGACATGACGCAGCGATTTTGGTTTGCTACTTCAATTTCAAATGGGCGCCAGCGAGCAATTCCATGCTTGGCGGTGGCGTTGGCGACATCATCAACATTTGCGATTCCTGTGCGGCCAGAGAAAGTCCATTCACCGTCGCCTATGCGGTTGGGCCATGGGTAGAGGACCTGGTTGCGACTGTGGTCAGGTATGTCCTCAGCAGCGAAACCCTCAACTACTGGAACCCCACCCTTCACGTAAATACGAAGCGTTGCACCGACTTCGGTGATTATTGCGCGCTGGTCACCATGGGCAATGGCGATCTGTTCTCCTGATGGAAGCATTAGCTATTTTTCCTTCTATTCACTGACATGTAACTTACGACAGTTAGCCTTAGAAATATGCGAATACTGATAACAAATGATGATGGAATAAATGCCCCTGGAATAGCTGCCCTAACCCGGGCAACTTCTAAGTGGATTGAACGGTGCCCAGAAGGCGAAATTCGAGAGGCAATTATCGTTGCACCGGATAAGAACTACTCAGGAATGTCCTCTGCTGTAGGTGACGTTTTTGACCATCCATCGGTGAAGTACAAGAAGCAGATGATCGAGGGGGCTGACAACATTCAGGGCTATGCCCTTGACGCTCCCCCAGCGCTGTGCGCCATTCTTGGTGCGGTCGGAAGTTTTAATTTTCAGCCAGACCTAATTCTTTCTGGCATTAATGCCGGTGCCAACGTCGGAAGAAGCGTTCTGCACTCTGGAACAGTTGGTGCAATTCTCACTGGTGCGCAACTCGGACTCTCTGGACTTGCAGTATCTACTAATTGGGGCGAAAACGTTTCATACGAACCTGCAGCTGACATTGCAATAGAAGTTCTCGAAGTAATGCTTCAAGCACCGCAACGAACACTTATGAATCTCAATGTGCCTAACCTGCCAAGAAATGAGATCAAGGGCGTCAAGCGAGGACGAATCTCTACAGCAGGAATTGTGAAGTCTGCAAAATCTGGAACCGGTGGCCCACTCGACGACGAGGGAGAACTCAAACTTCGACTTGGAGCAGCTACACCGGAGCTTGGTGACGTCAGTGATGAAGATGCTGACGAAGATGGTGCATTGATTGCTGCTGGTTATGCATCGCTCACACCACTTCGTGGGCCACATGAAGAAACTGACATGGGACTAAGTGATTTAATGCACATGTCGCTCAGCGTTATTGAGCGCCACCTCAAGGAATCTAACTAGTCAGCTACAGGACGTCGTCGATTTTCTTTAACACGACTTCGAGCTTTCTTTTCATCAACACGACGAACTTTTGAACCCTTTGTAGGTTTTGTAGCGCGACGTGGCGCTTGGCGAGTGAGAGCGGTAGCAATCTTCTGTGAAAGCTGCTCAAGAGCCGCGGATTTATTCTGTGCTTGTGAGCGGTACCTGCTTGCGCTGGAGCGAACAACAGTTCCAACTTTTTCAATCAGTAGTGTCCTGTCAGCCTCGCTCAGCACTTCAGATGTTTCTATATGAAACGAAACAACTACTCGTGTGAGCGATCTATTCGCGTGCTGTCCGCCAGGCCCACCAGACGTTGTAACACGTAGATCAATCTCACTAAAGGGGATTACGAGCTTTGATCGAATGAATAATGAGCCGTCTGCATTTACGCGCGGCCCAGTCACGATTATTTACCTTCAGGAAAACGAACCATAGCGAGTTGACTACCAAGTGCCACGAGTTCGCCTCTTTCGTCAAACATTTCGCAACGTTCGTCTACAAGACCGTCAGCAATCACGACGCACCACTGACGAGCTTTCAGCCACTCGCCTACTGGCACGCGACGGACATAGGAACTGAGTTGCAGTGTTGGCACCCATCCAGAAGATCCAATCGCAAATGTTGCTGGTGGCATGGCGTCAGTAGCGAACAGCAAACTGTGCGGTGACCACGAAGCATCATCGTCGTCGAGTCGAAGCCACATCTTTAGCTCAGCCTTGTCGGAAATCTCACCATCACGCCATCCTGAGCTTGCGGGATCGAAACGCTGATCAACGACTTTTGCGATGTTTATTTCGTCACCACCAGTAGAGCGTCGGCAGTCTTCTAGTGGAGCAATGTCAAACACAGGTGTGTCGGCGTAACGCAGATGAGACTCTGCACCAAGTGTTCCAAGCGTCGCAATGGATTCATTCGTGATGATGCCCTCTTGAAGGAGCGTTACGTGAACAAAAGAGACACCTCGGCCAACTTTTCTAACGTCAGTGTGGAGTTCAGCTGGACCCGTACGAGGAGCTCCGATGTAATTTGTCGTAAGTGCGGTGACGTGTTGGTGTGACGATCCTTGCGCACTGGCAGCAGCTAATGCCGCGCTGCCGAGAACGGTTTGCAAGTACCCGCAGTTTGGTCTTCCGTCGGTAATTGTGTAGTAATCGGATAAAAGGGCACTAAATCTGCCGTCTCCAAGGGGTTCAACAGCACAGGCATCACGTAGGGGTCGGATCGCATTCATCTGACAACCTTACGACAGCAACAACGTAGCCCTGTAGATTAGAGACCTAGGAAGAAGGAAAAATGCCGACGATTCAGCACTTTATTAATGGAAAGCACGTTGACGGAAGCGGCGATATTGCTGTCTTCAACCCTGCGACCGGAGAACAGTCCGGCAGCGCTCCAATTGCTGACGCCAAGCTGCTAGATGACGTTGTTACCCAGGCTCAAGAGACCGCAAAGACCTGGCGTAATTCTTCACTCTCAGTTCGAACAAATATTCTTTTCACCTTCCGCGCACTACTCGTAAAGCACACTGATGAGCTCGCAGCAATTATTACTGCAGAGCACGGGAAAACAATTGCTGACGCTAAGGGTGAAATTGCCCGTGGACTTGAAAACGTGGAATATGCCTGTGGCCTCGCAGAGCACATGAAGGGTGGATTCTCCAGCCAAGTGGCAGACGGCGTAGACGTTCACTCCGTACGTGAAGCTGTTGGCGTGGTCGCTGCAATCACACCATTCAACTTTCCAATCATGGTGCCGCTTTGGATGACCGCCAATGCGCTCGCTACTGGGAACGTAGTTATCTTGAAGCCATCTGAGCGTGACCCATCGGTTTCTGTCCGCGTCGCTGAGCTACTAAAAGAAGCAGGTCTTCCAGATGGCGTGTTTAACGTGCTCCATGGAAATGCCGACCTCGTAAATGGAATCCTGAGTCACCCAGGCATTGATGCAATCAGCTTTGTGGGTTCGACTCCTGTTGCCAAGCACGTCTACGAAACTGGAACCAAGAACGGTAAGCGCGTGCAAGCACTTGGCGGCGCCAAGAACCACATGGTTGTCCTTCCAGACGCTGACCTTGACATTGCAGCGGACGCTGCAATTAACGCAGGATTCGGCTCTGCTGGTGAACGCTGCATGGCTATCTCAGTTGTTGTTGCCGTAGGTGACGTTGCGGAACCCCTTATTGCCAAGATCACCGAGCGCATGGACAAGCTCACAGTTGGCCCTGGCAATGACCCAAAGTCTGACTTCGGCCCAGTGATCACTAAAGAGCACCGTGACCGCATTGTTAGCTACGTAGTGAATGCTCCAGCTGACGGCGTAAAGGTTGTCCGTGACGGAACTGCAATGGCCGCTGACAAGGGCTTCTATGTTGGCCCATGTCTTCTAGATGGCGTTAAGCCTGGAATGAAGTCTTACGATGATGAAATCTTTGGACCAGTACTAGGTATTGCTCGCGTTGCAACATACTCTGACGCAGTTGCTCTCATTAACTCAAACCAATTCGGTAATGGAACTGCAATCTTCACTCGAGATGGCA
>CAINVQ010000018.1 GCA_903854175.1 uncultured Actinomycetes bacterium
ATTGCAACAACGCCATCTGCAGTGATGTGCGGCTGATTAGAAACCGCGCGAAGAACTGCAAGACGTTGTGCAGTTGCTTGCACTCCGTTGTCTCGCAGTAGGTCGTTTGGGGCTATTGACACGAGTGAAACTATAGCAAGATTCTGGACTAAGTCCAGTATTGGATAATATCCAGATTTAGTCGTTATTGCTTGTATTTGCTGGGGATTCTGAAGGTGAATCCTTGTCTTTCCAGGAGATAAGTGGCAAAACAGTTACCGCGATAAGAAATGAAATTTGTAATGCAATGGCGAGAGGGCTTCCCCAGTACTTACTCCAAAGACTGTGAAATTCATGTCCAATTGCAGAAGCTGTTGCGTCATAAATCGAATACGAAACAAGTCTTCCAACCGCGAAGGTGATGAGGATTTTAGTGAGCGGCATTTCCAGTAGTCCGACTGCACAGAAAAGTTGTGCAGAAGGAACTGGCGTAAATAAAAAAACTACGTACCAAGCAAGTTCGCCAGAGGGGTGCTGTTCAATTTTTGCGTGTGCGCGGTTTAGGTTCGCAATGTAGCGCTTTGGAAAATGATCACGTAGACGAGCAAACGCAATGGAGAGTAGTGCGCGTCCACCAACAGCTCCAATGACACCAAGGATAACAACAACTGCAGGATTCAAATGCCAGCGCCACTGTGCAATAACGAGCGCTAGCCACGTGGGGGGCCCAAAGGCAGGAAGAAGGTTTATTCCGAAAACAATTAGTAAAAGGAAAATGTAGTTCACTACAACTCAGCGTACGTCAATTAACAACGGATTGTCACGGGAACTATCCGACCGCGAGGAGTGAAATACCTATCACGATGACAACAGCCGGCCCCACAGTTTTCCTGAGCGATCCTTCTTTGAAATACAGTGCTCCAATTACTGCGGCCCAGAGAACTCCTGTTTCGCGCAGCGCACTTACAAGGGCGAATGGAGCATGCTGCTGAGCCCAGAGAATCAGTAGGTATCCAGCGATTGAAAGTGCGCCAGCAACAATTCCAATTCGTGCCGTTGCTGGAGCTGGCCACCACGATGCTCCTCTACGAATGAAGGAAACAACAAGCCAAAGAGTTGATTGCAAAACAAAAAGCGTTACGCCGTATTTAGCGGAACTGTGTGCAGAGCGAACTCCCAGTCCGTCAACAACGGTATAGATCGCAATACCAACTCCAGTAGCTACCGCCCACAGCGTTGCCGAGCTGGCGTTAACTTTTGCACCCTTGATGAGCGCTAGAGAAAGTACGCCGCTAACAATTACAAAAATTCCTAAGAGGCTCAGTGCATTTTGATGTTGATTAGCGAATAAAAACCCGCCGAGTGCGACAAGAAGAGGAGCAACACCACGCGCAATTGGATACGACTTTGAGAAGTCACCTCTTCTGAATGCCCCCATCAATAAAAGTTCATACATGCAGTGAAGAACTACTGAACTAAGTAGATAGATCCAAGCGCTGCTTTTAGGCAATCCCACAAACGGCAGTAATGCCCAACTGGCACATGCAGCACCAATATTTAGTAGTGCAAAACTTACGAACTGGTCGGTGATGTTTTTGGCAACGGCATTCCAAATCGCGTGTAACAACCCCGCGAGCAACACTAAAAGAATGACTGGGGCGCTCAACGTGTGCTCGGTTCAATAAATGAATGTCGTTGAGCGCAGGTCACATGGTGAATCATAGGAATACGTCACTTACCTCAAGGGTTCTAAGCACCCAGTGCGCTTGAATGGAGCGGGCGACGAGAATCGAACTCGCGTTCTCAGCTTGGGAAGCTGATGTTCTGCCGCTGAACTACGCCCGCATGCAACCATTGTAATCTCCAAGCAATTGCCTATTTTTCAAGGGCAATTGCGGCCGAGTGTGGTACTTCAGAGTATCGTTGCGAGGGTTATGGTGCTCTCAGATCGGTCAATCAAAGAAGCTCTCGCATCGGGTCGGATCATCATTGATCCACTAGGCGAAGACTGCATTCAGCCGTCATCAGTCGACCTTCATATTGATCAGTACTACCGCGTATTTCGCAATCACTCACAGCGAGTGATTGACGTGAAAGAAGTGCAAGAAGACCTGACTGAACTTATTGACGTAGGTCTCGACACTCCAATGATTCTTCACCCAGGTGAATTTCTACTTGGATCAACAACCGAGCGCATCATGCTTCCAGATGATTTGGTCGGACGCCTTGATGGAAAGAGTTCGCTTGGTCGACTCGGTCTTGTAATTCACTCAACCGCTGGTTTCATTGACGCTGGCTGGGATGGACACATCACACTTGAGCTTTCAAATGTTGCGAATCTGCCAATCACCCTTTATACCGGTATGAAGATTGGGCAAATTAGTTTCTTCCAAATGACGACACCTGCGGATAATCCATACGGTTCATCAGTGCTTGGATCGAAGTACAAGGGACAACGCGGTCCAACTGCAAGTCGCTATTCAGAGAATTTTAAAAAGAACTAACGAAGAGGAATCAACGTGTTAGCA
>CAINVQ010000019.1 GCA_903854175.1 uncultured Actinomycetes bacterium
AACGCAATGGGCACTGTTACCGCGATTGTTGGCTCCTACAACAACGCGACACTTTCTGGCAGCACTATTTCAATTTCCGGAGGATATGCAACGTTTACTAGCTTGCAACTCTCTGGTTCGCCTGGAACCTACACATTGCAATTTCAGTTCAATGGGATAAATAGTTCACAATCTTCACAGATCACACTTGCTGGAGAACCGTATCGGCTGGATATCAAAACCTCGCCTTCGCTCACGGCAGTGAACGGCGTGCCTCTTCCACAGCAGCCAGTTATACGGGTGGTTGACTCTGGCGGAAGGTTAGTAACTGCAGCAATTGGAGTAGTGAACGTTTTAGTTAATTCCGTACCAATCGGTTCGAGCGCCATGTTCTTTGGAGGTGTTGCGACTTTTTCTAATCTCGCAATTCAAGGGCCTGTAGGGAATGTAGCTGTAAGTTTTCAGTCTCAAGGTTTGATCGATGCACCAATTACAACTGTGTCGCTTTCAATTGGGCAAGCAACAAAGGTGGTTCTTACTTCGCAACCTTCGACAGTAACAACATCAGGGATTTCTCTACTGAAGCAGCCATCTGTAAGTATCCAAGATATCGGTGGAAATATAGTCACTTCAAGTTCAGGAACCGTCAATGTAGCCATCGCGAGTGGATCTGGAACACTTCAAAATGCTTCGGCAATAATCCAAAACGGTGTTGCTACTTTTTCAGGATTAATCATTACTGGAGCACCTGGAAGTGTAACTCTAAGTTTTTCATATCAGTCATTAAAGTCAGACACAAGTGGTGCAATTCTTATTGCCGGACCTCCTACAAAACTTGTAATCGATACAGCACCATCTTCGACTGCAACTAGCGGGGTGCCCTTCTCGGATCAGCCTGTGATCTGGTTAGTTGATGCAATGGGCAATCTAGCGTCCACTGCGCAAGGAACAGTCACTGCAAACTTGATAAGTACTGCAGGGAGTATCGAGAATGAAACTGCAACTGTTGTAAACGGAATTGCAACGTTTACAGATCTGACAATTATCGGAGCTTCAGGAGCATTCACTATTTCATTTACTTCAGAAGGCCTGATTCCTGTGAATTACACAAGCATCGCAACTCAGTTGCCATCACCTCTCAGTGTGAGCTTCTCTGGAGCATCTTCTTCATTGTCGAATGCTCAAAAAACTCAAATTAAAAATCTAACTAAAAAGCTGAACCGTGGCGGACTGGTCACAATTACTGGTTATGCGAAAGGCAACCGAGCACTTGCACTAAAGCGTGCTCAAGCCGTAGGAACGTATATGAGGGCTCAGAAGACTCTCGGCATTTCATACAATGTAGTTACAAGTTCGAACGCATCAAAAGCAGTGGCACAGGTCATTCGTTTACAGTGATCAGAATAATTCTTAATCGCTGAGTGACTAAACCCGAGTCAGCCAGCTTTCGTACTGAGGAAGTTCGCCTCGAACTGCTGAAAGATAGGTCTTTTGGATTGCCTTAGTGATTGGCCCTGGCGTTCCATTGCCAACCAAACGGTCGTCAACTGAAGAGATTGGAACAATTTCTGCAGCAGTACCTGAGAGGAACGCTTCGTCAGCGAGGTAGAGGTCATCACGACGCATTGACTCGAAGCAAAGCTCGTAACCAAGGTCACTAGCAATCTTCTGGACGCTGTCGAGCGTGATGCCACTCAGTGCACCTGCACCAGATGCCGGCGGAGTAATGATCTTGCCGTTTCTAACAATGAATAGGTTTTCTCCGGTGCATTCAGAAATGCGACCATCGGTGCCAAGCATGATTGCTTCGTCGTAGCCAGCCTTGACTGCTTCAACCTTGGCGAGGCTCGAGTTCACGTAGCCACCAACAGTCTTTGATGCTGTTGGCATTGAGTTCGGGTAGTGGCGAGCCCATGAAGAAATCTTCATTCGAACACCGTTCTCTGAACCGTGGTCGCCAAGGTATGCACCCCATGGCCAAACGGCGATGATGGTGTTAACCGGTGAGTTGAGTGGGAAAATTCCCATTTCGCCGTAACCGAGGTAAACGAGCGGACGGATGTAAATATTTTCCTTCACGTCGTTCGCCTTAACAGTGTCAACTGTTGCCTTACAAAGTTCTTCAACGCTGTAGGGAAGATCAACCATCAGAATTTTGCAACTTGCGGCGAGTCGAGTCATGTGCTCTTCGAGTCGAAAGATCGCTGGACCCTTGTCAGTCATGTAAGCACGGACACCTTCGAATGCTCCAGTGCCGTAGTGCAGCGTGTGGCTGAGGACGTGCGTAGTCGCCTTATCCCAGTCAACGAGTTCTCCATCGAAC
>CAINVQ010000020.1 GCA_903854175.1 uncultured Actinomycetes bacterium
AAGGGACTAGAACCTGGCACCGATGAGTATGAGGCAGCGTACAAAGAATCATTCGCAAAGTGGAAGCCAATTTGCGACGCTGAAGGTGAAGAAGTTCGCGCCGCTGGTGGTCTTTATGTTTTAGGAACCGAGCGACACGATTCACGCCGTATTGATAATCAGCTTCGTGGTCGTTCAGGTCGTCAAGGTGACCCGGGAGAGAGTCGCTTTTATCTTTCACTTGAAGACGAACTTCTGCGCTTATTCGCAACTGGTGCCGTGTCGTGGGTTATGGACCGAACAATGCCAGATGGTGAAGCTATTGAAGCCAAGATGGTCACAAAGGCAATTGAGCGCGCACAGAACGGTGTTGAAGGCCGTAACGCAGAAATCCGTAAGGACGTTCTTAAGTACGACGAAGTAATGAACGAACAGCGAAAAGTTATCTACGGCCGTCGCCAACAGGTAATCGATGGCGAAGACATCCATGAGCAAGCATTTGAGCTTATGGAAAAAGTTCTGGAAGAAGCCGTCCTCAATCGTCTCGACTCTGAATTTGATGAAGAGTGGGACATCAATGCGTTGATGGTAGATCTACAGACCTACTACCCAACAAAGATGTCACTCGATGAACTAAGAGCGTTTAATGACCGCGAAGATGTAATCGAAGCCGTCATTACAGAGGCGAAGAAGATCTACACCGAAAAGTCAGAAGGCTACGAAGGCGGCCTCGAAACCGCCAAAGAGATTGAGCGCGACGTTATGTTGCAGATTCTCGACCAGCGCTGGCGTGAACACCTTTCTGACATGGATTATCTCCGTGACGGAATTCACCTTCGCCAAGTCGCTCAGCAAGACCCACTCACTGCATGGCAAAAAGAGGGTTACGCAATGTTCGAGCACTTGCTCGAAGAAGTTGACCGTGACTTTGTTCGATTCATAACGCACGTTGAAACGACTCCTGAGCCTTCTGCGAATGATGACGCCGGACTTTCTCGTGCTCAGACGAATGCCACTGAAGTTGCACCTGGTGCAACGGAGCTCCCAGTTCATAAGGCCGGGGAGAAAGCACTTCCTAAGCAAGGCGACAAAATTGGTCGTAATGAGCCGTGCTGGTGCGGAAGTAGCAAGAAATTTAAGCAGTGCCATGGCCGACCATAAAGCTGAGAACGCAGTTCGCGAAGCCTCAGCAGCACTAGCTGAACTTGAGGTTCGCTGGGGTGCGGCTCGCGAATATCTGAAAATTGATCAGAGTCGTGAGCGCCACGCGGTACTAAGTGCTGAGGCGGAAGACCCAAATCTTTGGAACGACCAAGACCACGCGCGTGAAGTTACAACTGAACTTGGCAGACTCACAAATGACCTTGCTGCATTTGACGCATTGCGTGCAGCGCTTGATGACGGCGAAGTGCTCGCAGACTTTTCTCGAGATGCCCTTTCCTCTGGTGAAGATCTAGCAATTCTTGATGAGCTCACCACAACTGTGACAAAACTCGAGCAAGCAATCAGTGCACTCGAAACACAGAGTCTTTTTAGCGGCCCCTACGATCAGAACGACGCAATTGTTGAACTCCATGCAGGTGCTGGTGGGACCGATGCCCAGGACTGGACTGAAATGCTCATGCGTATGTACTCACGCTGGGCTGAGCGTCGAGGATTTGGTGTTGAGTATGACGAAGTTTCTGAAGGACAAGAAGCTGGCCTTCTCTCTGCCACGTTCATTATTAAAGGACGTTTTGCCTATGGATGGCTGAGCGCAGAGCGGGGAGTGCACCGTCTTGTTCGCATTAGCCCCTTTGACTCACAGGCTCGACGTCAAACAAGCTTTGCGAGCTTTGAAATCACTCCGCTGCTAAATGACGGTGCCGATGAAGTTGAAATAGATGAAAAAGATCTCCGCGTCGATACCTACCGCGCTTCAGGTGCTGGAGGACAGCACATCAATAAAACAGACTCTGCTGTTCGAATCACGCACATGCCAACAGGCATTGTTGTGAGTTGCCAGAACGAACGCTCACAGCATCAGAACCGTGACCGAGCCATGCAAATTCTGGAAGCAAAGCTTGCAGAGAAGGCACGAAGCGAACGCCAGGCTGAAATGGATGCGCTCAGTGGTAACCGTGGAGAAAATGCTTGGGGTTCACAGATCCGAAGCTATGTTCAGGCCCCGTATCAACTTGTGAAAGATCACCGAACTGACTTTGAAACTGGAAACGTTGAATCAGTACTTGATGGTGATCTTGACGGGTTCATGGAAGCTGAGCTTCGTCGCCAGCGCGCACGTTCGTAATTGAATAATTAAATGATTATGTAGTACTAACTGCGACCGTTGTGTCGTGTGAAAGTGCGAGAAATAATAAAATTATTGAAGATGACGGTTGGATAGAAGTTCGTCAGACGGGCAGCCATCGACAATTTAAACATCCTCTCAAGAGTGGAGGAGTAACTGTGGCTGGACATCTAAGCCGTGACTTGCCCATAGGACTTTCACGTGCCATCATTAAGCAAGCTGGACTCAATCAGAGGAAATCATGACTCAGTACACAATAATTATTGAAAAAGCTGGGGATAATTTTGCGGCATACGCACCTGATGTACCAGGATGTGTTGCTGCGGCGGACACAATTGAAGAAACTCGCGAACTTATGCAAGAGGCACTTGTTCTTCATATCGAAATGTTGCGCGAAATGGGGGAAGACATTCCTGCTCCTCATGTGCAGGCAGCTGTTGTTCAGGTCGCTTGACCACTAAGAAGTGGGTAAATTACTTTCTAAGAATTGCTGACAGAGCCTTTAATTGCTGAAATTTTTGGCACCGATTGCATAGTTGGTCAAAGTAGAATGGTGCCTACGTAGATATAAGTGTTTTTGCACTCATCAATTGACCCAAGGGGGTGACCGTGATTCGTTTTGAGAATGTTTCAAAGACGTACAAGAACGGTACGCACGCCCTTAAGGACGTTTCGCTCGACATTGAAAAGGGCGAATTCGTATTCCTCGTTGGATCTTCTGGATCTGGAAAAACAACCTTCCTACGACTCCTCCTTCGCGAAGAGACTCCAGATGAAGGTCGCATCCTTGAAGCTGGACGCGACATTGGCGACCTGCCAAAGTGGCGAGTCCCTTACCTTCGCCGCAATATTGGCTGTGTCTTCCAGGACTTCCGACTTCTTCCTAACAAGACAGTCTTTGAAAACGTGGCGTTTGCCCTTGAAGTAATTGGACGTCCTAAGTCAACAGTTGACTCCCAGGTGCCACAGATCCTTGAGCTCGTTGGGCTTAGTGACAAGGCAAATAGCTTGCCGAGCGAGCTTTCTGGTGGAGAGCAGCAGCGAGTTGCTGTTGCGCGCGCCTTCGTAAACCGCCCACTTATTCTTCTTGCGGACGAACCAACAGGAAACCTCGACCCGACGAACTCTGAGTCAATCATGGCGCTACTAGAGCGAATCAACCGCACAGGAACAACCGTTGTTATGGCTACACACGACAAGGCACTCGTTGACCGTATGCGTCGACGTGTGATTGAGCTCGACAAGGGTGAAATGATTCGTGACCAAGTTCGTGGTGTTTACGGCATTGATGAGGTTTCGAACTAATGCGCGTTTATTTCCGCTACGCCTTTAAAGAAACCTTCTCCAACTTGTGGAGAAACCGCATGATGACTATTGCGGCGATTCTTACCGTCGCCGTTTCTCTTTCGCTCGTAGGTTCAGCGTTACTTCTCAAGCAGAGTGCTGCGCAGGCTTCTGCACAGTGGCAGCAGGGAACTCGTGTCACTGTCTGGATGCAACCAAGTGCTTCAGAGGGTGAAATCTCGAGCATTCAGGGTCAGCTCGCAAACTTGCCAATTGTTAAGAACTGTGTCTTCTATACGCAGCAACAGGACTACCAAGAAGCAGTTCAGCTACTGCCTCGCTCAGAATCACAGGTTCTAACAGTTAGTGACATGCCGTCATCATTCCGCTGCGTTCCAGTCATCCCTTCAGACGCCTTTGTTGTTGAATCAACATTCAGCAATGAGCCAGGTGTCTACAGAGTGACCGCTCCCGAGCAACAGATTCGCCAAATGAATAAGGCCATCCGAGTGCTCCAGATCGTATTCTTGGCTCTTGCTGGAGTACTGCTTCTTTCTGCAACGGTGCTTATTCTCAATACCATCCGCATGGCCATCTTTGCTCGCCGCCGTGAAGTTTCTGTAATGAAGCTCGTGGGAGCTACAAACTGGTTCATTAGGGTTCCCTACATCACTGAAGGATTCATTCAAGGGCTACTTGGTTCATTCGTAGCAATTGGTGCCGTTACCGCACTACACATTTGGTACCCACTTCACAATGAATTCCGACTCGACACCAACGCGCTGATTGGCACAAATGCCGTGGTGCTTATTGTTGGAGTACTTATTGGATCAGTCGGATCAGCAATTGCTATCCGTCGATTCCTTGACGTTTAATTCTTTTCTTCGAAATCAATCGAAAGTGAATTAACGCAGTAGCGAAGTCCTGTTGCGGTTGGACCATCGTCAAAAACGTGACCTAAATGACCGCCGCACTTTGAGCAAAGAATTTCAGTTCGAGCCCTGAACAGAGATTTGTCTTCACGTTCAATAATTGTCCCTGGCTCGCACGCATCAAAACTTGGCCATCCGCAGTGTGAATCAAACTTCTGTCCGCTATTGAAGAGCACCTGGTTGCAACCACCACACGTGTACGTTCCATTGGCATTTACGTTAAGTAGCGAACCTGTATATGGTGCTTCAGTTCCCGCTTGACGCAAAATGGCGTAACGCTCAGGTCCAAGCTCACTCAGCCACTGTTCTTCGCTCTTTACGACTTCGTAGTTCATTAGTTCAATGTACCGGTATTAGAGGAAATGTGGACGCGGGGCTTCTGGAATTTCATGGCCAAACTCAGGCTCATCATTCAGCAGTCTTGAAAGCGCGCTCTTAATTCCTTCAGGGTCTAAGCCAATTTCTGCGAGCAACAGTTCAGGACGGTTCTGCTCGAGGTAGGCGCGAGGCACTCCGAGAATACGTGTTGTTGGAAATGGCTTCCCAAGCTCTTGAGCACGGCTTCTCACTGCTGAGACCATAAGAGTTCCAGCTCCACCGTGACGAGTTCCGTCTTCAATGGTGATTACTCGTGCATGGCTAAGCGCGTCATCAATCATGTTCTGATCTGGTGGGAGAACACGTACGTCATAGAGCGTTATCTTTTTCGCGTCTTCACCTAAGAGTTGAAGTGCCGCAAAAGTTGAGGTGGCCATTTTTCCGACTGCAAGAACACAGAGAGAGCCGTCACCTAGTTGAATCTTTCGAGCTTCCAGGCCGTCGCCAGTTTTTCCATCAAAAGGCTGAGGCAGCGTCTTTGGGAATCTGATTGCAGTTGGCGTTGTCATTGAAAGAGCCTTGGCGAGCATGCCAGGGATTTCCTGCGCTGTTGAAGGAGCGAAAATAGTCATGTTCGGGATGGCGAGACAAAGTGCGATGTCGAGAACGCCATGGTGACTTGGGCCATCGTCTCCAGTAATTCCTGCGCGGTCAAAAACAAAGACCACCGGAAGATCAAGTAGTCCTACGTCAAGATTCGCTTGGTCAAAGGCGCGAGAAAAGAACGTTGAGTAGAGCGCTACAACTGGCTTGAGGCCACCCATGGCCATTCCAGCAGCTGCGGTAACGGCGTGCTGCTCAGCAATTCCTACGTCAAAGAAACGCTTGGGGAAGCGCTCTTGGAATCCAAGTAGCCCCGTAGGTCCCGCCATTGCAGCAGTGATTGCGACAATGCGCTCGTCGGCGCTTGCGAGTGTGAGCAGAGCATCAGAGAACGCCTGGGTGAATGACTGAGGAGCAATCTCTTCATCGTTAAGACGTGGTGGGAGCTTGTAGTCGTGCATCTTGAGCTCATCACTCGTTGCTGGCTCGTAGCCACGGCCCTTTTCAGTCAGTACGTGAACAACAATTGGTCCGTCCCACGTTGAAGCACTCTTGAGAGCGCCTTCAATGGCTTCAATGTTGTGGCCATTAATTGGACCGACGTAACGAACACCAAGATTCTCAAAGAATGCGTGTGGGGTAACTAGTTCACGAACAGCCTTAGTGAATCCGTGAAGACCGGCGTAGGCCGCTTGACCAGCCTTAGGCATGCGAGGAACAATTTTTCTAATTCGGTCTCGAAGTGTCAGGTATGACTTGTTAAGTCGAAGAGTGGTTAGCTGCTCTGAAAGCTTTGAGATAGTTGGTGCGTAGCTTCGTCCGTTGTCATTTAGGACAATGACGACTCGCTGGTCAGAGTGTCCGAGATTGTTGAGAGCCTCGTAGGCCATTCCACCAGTGAGTGATCCATCACCAACAACTGCAACAACGTGTCGGTTGCCACCGTGGCCAATGAGTTCTTTCTTAGCTTCAAGAGCAACGGAGAGTCCGTGGGCGTAGGAGAGCGCTGTTGATGCGTGGCTCGATTCAATCCAGTCGTGTTCAGACTCGGTGCGGTTTGGGTACCCAGATAGACCGCCACGCTTTCGAAGATTCTTAAACCCGTAACGCCTACCCGTGAGGAGTTTGTGTACGTAGGACTGGTGACCAGTGTCCCAAAGAAGAATGTCTTTTGGCGACTCAAAAACGCGGTGCAGCGCCAAGGTGAGCTCAACCACTCCGAGATTTGATCCCAAGTGACCACCGGTAGTTGTGACACTAGAAATAATGAAATCGCGAATTTCTTGACTGAGTTGGTTTAGTTCCTCGTAAGAAAGAGCCTGAAGATCGGCGGGCGTTTCAATAGTTGGAAGAATCACGCTCTAAGCCTACCTGGGCCATTTATTTTCAGATTTACGAGCTAATTCCTAGATGGCTGCTGCCAAAAGGGCTGAGGAAGTGAAACAAGCTGCTCAATCTTTTTCGCGACCTGAAGAATTTGCCATTCACTGTGAGGGCGACCAATGATGCAGAGTCCAACTGGTAGTCCTTGCACGAGACCCATTGGGACACTGAGGATGGGCCATCCGGCAATGGCTGCTGCACCAATTGAGGGACTCGCGGCACCAGGGTGTCCACCAGTCACGAGATCTGTTTTCCATGCTGGTCCGTAGGCGGGTGAAATCACCACGTCGAAACCATCAAGTCCAGGCGTCAGACAAGTTTCAACGGCCCATTTCAGGTTGCGTTCACGAGCCTGCATGTAGGACTCAGTTTCCATGCCACCTTTTTCAAGCGCCATGTCAAAGAGCTCGTGAGCGAAGTACTTCTGTTCAATCTCTTTGTGACGATCTTCGAAGTCAACAACATCTTGAAGTGAACTGACGCCAGTGCCAGGTCGGTTCGATAGATAACTCGACATTGAAGTAACTAGCTCTGAAAGGAGAACGTGCAGTTCGTCATTGCCTTCTTGCTCACCAGGAACAGCAAAATCACGTACTGCTACTTCTGTTCCAGTGATCTTCAAAATATCCACGATGTTTTTAAAGCAGGCATCGGTTTCTGGGTGTCCCGACATCCAGGTAGGAGACATAACAATCTTTGCTTGCACAACTACATCTGGTTTGTTACTGGCGCTCAGTGCGCTGAAAAGTAGTTCAACGTCATCAACGCTTCGAGCCATTGGCCCGGGACTGTCTTGGCTCGGGCTAATTGGGATGACAAAGTCACGAGAAACAGATCCAACAGTTGGTTTCAGACCAACAACTCCGTTGAGCGATGCGGGACACGTAATTGATCCATCGGTTTCAGTTCCAACGGCGAGGGGGCTTAATCCCGCAGCGAGCGCTGCACCAGATCCAGAAGATGATCCACCAGCGGAACGATCTAGGGCCCACGGATTCGCCACAAGTCCACCAGTAGCGCTCCAGCCACTCGACGACCTCGTTGAGCGGATGTTGGCCCACTCACTTAGATTCGTGCTCGCAAGAATAATTGCACCTGAGTTTTTGAGATTTGTTACAAGTGGAGCGTCACGAGTTGGTCTACCAATCAGTGACGTGGAGCCGGCAAGTCCGGGGAGCCCAATGGCTTCAATGTTGTCTTTGATGATTACAGGAACGCCGTGAAGTGGTCCCCGTGAAATTCCTCGGGTGCGTTCATCGTCTCGTTCTTTGGCACAGTTGATCGCTTCATCGTGCACTGCAGCAATTGAATGAAGTGACGTGGTGGTTCCGTCAGCATCAACTGCATTAATTCGTTCGATAAGCGCTGTTACAAGTTGTGTGGAAGTGAGTGTTCCATTTTCAAGTCGCGCTAAAACTTCATGAGCGCTTAGATAGGCAAGTTCTGTGCTTTTTGAATGCGGGTCAACCATTTTGCAACCCTACGACTTAGTCAGCTGATTTTGGAGCGGGAGTTGCTGGCGCCGGAGTTGGTGCTGGTGCTGGAGTAGAAGCAGGAGGAGTTGTTGAAGAGCTGGCGCCTCGACTGTCGTTCTTGTAGAACCCACTGCCCTTAAAGACAATGCCAACCGCGGAGAAGACTTTCTTCAGTTCACCATTGCAGTGCTCACACGTGGTGAGAGGTGCATCTGAGAACTTCTGGACGGCCTCAACGCGCTGGTGGCAGCTCTGGCATTCGTATTCGTAAGTCGGCATGGCACTCCTGAAAGCAATTGCGTCCCAGTAATCGTAATGCCCCAGGTAGAGGCCCTCAGCAGGCTGTAAATATGCCTTGCGGTGACAATGTCACAGCGTGGCAGTACTCTCGGTACCTCTAGAGAATGTGACGTGTAATGGCCCCAAAACCAAGAGGTGGAGATCAAAAGGGTGACCGCTTGATGGCCCTTGTTCTGATGTTGCAGAACGCGACGCCAGATAATCCACTCACACAGGATGAAATTATTCGTGAGCTCACCATTGATGATCCCAAGGGGAAGAAACTCATTTCCGCTTATGTTGGCGACCGACTCGCTACTCGTCAAAAGTTTGAACGTGACAAAAAAGATATTCGTTCTAACGGTATTCAAATTGAAACAAGAGTTATGGCTGACGGTAACTCGGGCTACTGGATTGAACCAGATTCAATGGCTGCGGTTGGGATTGTTTTTGAGGAAGCAGAAGAATACGTTGTTCGTTTAGCGCTTCGACTTTATGGATTTGGGAAACATGGTGCGTTCAGCATCTTTAATGACGGCCCAGGAACTGATGGTTCCCTGGCAATTTCGAATTACTACAACCCACTTGTTCGAGCCATAAAAATTCAGCACGAAATTAGCTTTGAATACCGGTCCAAGAAACTAAAGAATCGCGTAGTGCAGCCGCTTCGCATCGCAACATTTGACGGATCATCGTATCTAGTAGCTCGAACGAAAGATGAAGGCATACTCAAGAGCTACAAAATTGATCGCATAACCTCAATGCCCGAAGTCCTCGATGAGAAGTTTGAAGTGAACGACAGACTTCTAAAAGATGCTGATAGTTGGTCGCCCAATTTTTCTCCGGCGGAGTTACCAATTCTGCTCACGGTGCAGACTAAAAAAACATATGCACAGCTCATTGCTCAGCAGCAACCTCAAGCATCACTAAAGGAAAAGAAGAGTGGCGTTGTTGAACTTGAAATTCCCTTCGATACTCCTCACGCTGCGATGCAGTTCTTGCTGCAATCGGGTGAGCGCGTTCAACTTGATGGTCCAAAGGACATCAAGGAAGAACTCGCCGAGTGGCTACATGGAGTCAATAAAGGAGCAACACCTAAAATCGATGAACTTGTTTTCTCAGAGCCTGAACAATCTGACGTCCTAGGTCAAACACTTCAGTTGCTGCACGCAGTGTATGCGGCCCCAGATGGCCTGAGTGTTGGTGAACTCGCCAGCAGATTTGCAATGGAGCCTTCAAATGTTCGCCGCATTATGGACCGTCTCTTTACATTTGAAATCTTTGATGGCTCAGATACTTTCCCAGCACACATCTCAAAGATTGACGATGAAGAAGATGACGACAATCCAGATGCACTCGATGTGATTTATACCCCCGACGCGTATAAAACCAACGACGGCTATGAAATGCCGAAATCGCTCATGTGGCGAGATGTGTTCGAGCTCAATGTGGCCCTTCGTGAAGCTTCAAGGGTCTATTCAGATCCAGCAATCTTTTCTGCAATTGAGAAACTCGAAAATGCGAGCGGTGTTTATTTGGGGACTGAAGTTAGTTCGGTTGAAGCATTTACCCCTCAGGTAACTGCTGCTGTCAATCACAAGTCACAATTAAAAGTTCTCTACACCTCTGGTCAATCGGATGAACCTCGTGAGCGTTCTATTGAGCCTCGTGATATCAAGCGGTTAAATGGTCACACCTACGTTCGCGCATACTGCACGACAAGTGAAGGATGGCGAACATTCCGAGTTGACCGGATCAGCGAGGTCGTCTCAACATCATCAGCCTCCACTCAACGTCCAGCTGATGTAGAAGAAAACTGGCTCACCCAAATTGGCTCAGGAGGAGAGGAAGTTGTAGTTGTTGTTGAGCCAACTTCTCGCTGGCTATTTGAACCACTTCCAGGAGCTCGATGGGCAGTAACAAAAGATGGCGAGAACGCCGTTATGTTTAGAGTTTCTGATGAACAGTTTCTCGATAACTTGATGCTCCAAGCTGGACCCGGAGCTCGAGTTGCCACTCCTAAGTTCAAGAATGCTGGCCACGATCTCGCAAAGCGCATACTAAAAAACCTGTAGAGCGACAGTTGGGTACCTCGAAAGGGGTGCTCATGATTCATGTTGCGTCATTTAATTCAAGCGACCCGAGTTATTTCACGCAAGATAAAGCGCTTGAACTCGACGGCATTCGGCCAGCAGAAGCAGGGTGGTGGCTTAGGGGCAGTGGCGACACTGAGGATCCTGATGTGGTGAAAAGGGTATTAACAACCACACGTGCATCTAAAAAGTTTGGCTATCAGTTAATAATCGCCGCCCCACGTCCGGTATCGATCTTGATTGCAATCGACGCCGATAGCGCACCAGCAGTCGTCTCAAGTCACCGAGTTGCTGTGTCAGAAGCGGTTACTTACCTCGAAGATCGTGGCGTTACGTGGTTTGACCGTAGGAAGGGAGGTCTAAAGGTGATCCCTTCAAAGTGGGAAGAGATCGTGAGCTTTACTCACGGTGTAAATCGACGAGGTGATCCCCATCTACATGACCATGTACTCGTGGGGGTCCGCCCAGCAGACAGCAAGAACACCCTTGACTCCAGAGCACTCTTTGCACACATAAAAGCTGCCGATGCGGTCTATAGGTCGTCACTCAGAAATGAAATTGCGCGAAGAACTGAGTGGGTTCCAAGGAGAACCTTTGAGGGCATTGAACAGATCGAAGGGCTTGATCGTGGCTACATGAAACTTTGGGGCGGGGAGAGAAAGTTCTCTACCGAGAAGAAGCATCAGTGGGAGCGAGACGAGATAGTAGAGAAGTGGAGTAGCGACATGTCGCGATTTGCAGAACGAGGCCCGGTAAAACTTCCGCATCGACAGAGAGGTGTTCTAGATGAGCATTCGTTTTCTAGTTCCTTCGAGGGGCTCGAATACGTGAATCGAGCATCAATTGTTAAATCATGGGCCAACGCAGCGCCATACGGTCAGGGCTACAAAGAAATGGACTTGCTAGTAAACGAGCTCTATCCGAAACTTGTTAACTCAAGCGGGTACGTTCAAGAGGCAGTAAGTATTTGCGAAGCTCGAATGATAGGAAAAGTTAGAGAACTCGGAGCTCGCCCACTGCAACATCGCGATATTGGAAGCTGGAAATCAAATTCTCGAAGCCACCACGAGTTGTGGCAAGGTCATTCGAGGTAAGCCAGAAACCTCTGATCGCGGAATGATGGCGTTAGTTGTGTCCAGGTCATTGTTTTGTCAGCATGAAGTGTTAATGCCATGGAAGGTCTGCCTCGAGCGAGGTCACCAATTGTCGCGGTTTCACGCTCCTGCCAAGAAATTGAAAAACCACGTCTTTTGCCCTTCTTGTTGACCTGATCAGATGCTGTCTTCACCTGCTGCTTGCCAGCGAGTTGAGAAAGTAGTTGCAGCGTTGCTTGGTCGGCGATCCCCGGAAGAATTAAGGCAGTTGGGAATAGTGACAAAAACCCATCGGCGGATCGTCCCCATCGCTCTCTGGCCTGGCTGAGATCTTGAAGACAGGCGAGAGTAAGAACTCCTTGGCCTCCGCCCTCAGAAACTATCCCCGCCAGTCGCGGTAGTGGGGCAACGTTGGCTAGCTCATCTAGGGCCAGAAGTAATTTGGCACCATTTTGGTGGCGGTCGTAGGTCGCATGAACCACTTCTTCAACGAGCCCAACAACCAGTGGAATCGTGACTGCTTGAAAGCGGCTGGGCGAAACAATATGGAGCTGATTTGGCCCTCGTAAGAACTCCTCAATATCGAGTTGAGGAAGAAGCGATGCGCTTCTTGATGCGTCACTTCTCATGCCTGCAAAAAAACCAGAAGCAGTTGACCATATTGAAGAGCGTTCTCTTTCTTCTGTAGCAAGCACTCCTCGAAATAGCGCTGAACTTGCATGTTCATGTCCGTGGTGCTCTGCAAGAACCTCTGAAACACCATTACTATTTCGTTCATCAATCT
>CAINVQ010000021.1 GCA_903854175.1 uncultured Actinomycetes bacterium
GCTCCTAAGCGTCGTGAAGTTGGACACGGAATGCTCGCTGAGCGTGCTCTTATTCCAGTACTTCCAAACGAGCAGGACTTCGCTTACACGCTTCGTGTTGTTTCAGACATCATGGCGTCTAACGGTTCTACTTCAATGGCTTCTGTATGTGGATCAACCTTGTCGCTTATGGCTGCGGGTGTTCCAATCAAGGCTCCAGTTGCGGGTATCGCAATGGGACTTGTGTACGAAGACGGCAAGTACGTAACGCTTACTGACATCTTGGGTGCTGAAGACGCATTCGGAGACATGGACTTTAAGGTCGCCGGAACTGCTGATGCAGTTACTGCGCTGCAGCTTGACACGAAGATTGACGGACTCCCAGCCGACGTGCTCTCAAAGGCACTTCTTCAGGCGAAGGAAGCTCGTCTAACTATCTTGAAGCTCATCAATGACACCATTTCAGAACCACGTAGCGAAGTTGCTGCTGTTGCTCCGAAGATTGTGACAATTGAAATTCCGATTGAAAAGATCGGTGAGGTTATTGGGCCAAAGGGTAAGGTCATCAACACATTGCAGCAGGAGACTGGTGCTGACATCGCAGTTGACGATGATGGTGTTGTTGGAACCGTAACTATTGGTGCCAAGGACGGACGCGCAGTTGAAGAAGCTCGACGTCGTATTTCACTCATCCTTGATCCACCTGTTGCTGAAGTCGGCGCAGTGTACCCAGGACGCGTAGTGAATATTGCGAAGTTCGGTGCCTTCATTTCAATCATGCCTGGCCGTGACGGACTACTTCACATTTCAAAGATGGCTCCACTTAACGGTGGAAAGCGTATTGGACAAGTTGAAGATGTTGTTGAACTTGGTCAAACACTTGAAGTAAAGGTTGATGACATTGACCCACAGGGCAAGGTTTCACTTTCACTCGCTGGTGAATACGCGAACATGGTTATTGAAGAAGAGCCACGTGCTCCTCGTCCACCTCGTGAAGACCGCGGACCACGTGAAGAGCGTGCTCCTCGTGAAGACAAGCCAAAGGCTCCATCGTCATCTTTTGAAGCATCGTTCGAAGCAGAACTTGCAGATGAAATCGGTGACTTAGGTCCTGGTGGCCCATCATTCGACAACGGAGACGGTGGAAACCGCAGAGGACCACGTCCACGTCGTCGCTAATTTTTAGAAAACCCCCTGTGAATCAACCATTAGTTGACTCGCAGGGGGTTTTTCTTTTGTAGCGTAGAGGGAATGAATAGCCCCGCTTCTCCTTCAGCTGTTCCGTGGTGGAGACCTCTGGCGAAAATTGACCAATGGGCCATTTTGGCCATTGTTCTTATTCCAACATTGCTGTTCTCGATTCCGGCGTTAGTGGGTCACCCAGCAATAGTTGCTGACAATCTCATTCAAAACTTCCCACTTCGAGCGCTGGTGGGCAAGATATTCGCAACCGGTCACTTGCCGCTGATGAACGTCTATATCAATTCAGGCTCTCCGCTCCTTGGCGGAATGAACGCTGGCGCTTTTTATCCCCTGACACTTTTATTCGCTTTTTTGCCAGCACAACTTGCATGGGTTATCAATCTGGTTGCAATTTTTGCAACAAGCGCGCTCGGAATGTATGCCCTTCTTCGCTGGCACCGTCTGAGTCCGGTTGCTTCGCTTGCTGCAGCGCTTAGCTTTACTTACACCGGTGCAATGCTTGGTCAGCTCGTGCACATGGCTGTAGTCCAGGGCTACGCACTTATTCCATGGTTTGTGCTGGTCTATCTTTCACTAGCTCGTCGCCTTCGAGACCTTAGCGATGCAGCTACCTTCAGAGAAATAGTTGCGCGAGTTAGGACCTCAATTGTTTGGTTTGCGTTACTTCTTGGCCTTACGTTCCTCACTGGCGAGCCGAGGGCAATTGCTGAGATTGAACTTCTCGGACTAATTGTTGTCCCATCAATTCTTCTAATCAGATCTTCATACTTTCTCGTAACGTGGAAGAAACGAATTAGTTATGTAGCGACTATCGGGGTTGGTGGTCTCTTCGGTGTTGGCCTTGGAATGTGTCAACTACTTCCTGGATGGGCGTTCATTGGGTCATCTAATCGTTCAGAGCTCTCATATTGGTTCTTTGGCTCTGGATCTCTTGCGGTCAAATGGAGCGCATTATTTTTTGTTCCAGATATTTTTGGTGGGAACGGATCAGTTGCTGGTCCGAGATATTTCGTTAACTACAACTTGGCAGAAGTAACTAGCTATGCAGGAATTCTCGCACTAATTGGTTTCTTCGCGTTCTTATCTCGCCTGAAGAGAAATGGCTGGGGTGGGGAAGATAGAGATTTCATTTTGTACGTCGTCGTTGCGGTGATTGGGCTATTTGCAACGTGGGGTTCATTTACTCCGCTAGGCCATATCTTTCACGGGATTCCATTATTCAAGAGCACTCGACTTCAGAGCAGAAATGTAGTTCTGGTTGATTTCGCACTCTCTGTATTTCTTGCTCTTTGGATTCATCATCTACAGAAAAAAGATTTCAAGAAAGCGGGACTAGTCGGAAGAGCTCGCTGGGTCACACTTAGCCCGGTGATTATTACAACAGCTCTTTGCGTTGGAATGATTTTCTGGGGTCCAAAAATCATTGATTTCCTTGGAACAGGTATTGCTGATTCATACATGGCGAGGAGTGAAAAAGTAACCCTTATTCAGCACTTGCTTCTTGCTCTTTTGGTATTGGTTATTTGCATTGGATACATCAAAAAGAAGTGGGCACTTAGATCGCTTCTACTTATTTTGACAATTGATGTGGTTATCTTCTGCCTCTACTGCGGCACTGGACTTATTGGCGGCAATGCACAGACAGAGCCTTCTCGCCAGGATGCCCTTGCGCTATTTGGTTCTACTGGTCGAACATTAATAATCGATCATGCTGGGGCCAATACTGACGCTATTCAAAATCTTGGAATTGTTGACTCAAATGTATTTACGGGAATTCCAAGTGTTCAAGGGTATGGTTCGCTCGTCTCATCGCAATATTCTGAAATCACTGGAACTCACCCAGTTGCTATGGCTAACGCGTGCAACCTTGGGAGAGGGGAATTCAAGCAGTTAAATCTGTCCTCAGTTGTTATTGCCTCTCAGCAACTAATGACCTCAATGTATCCAGGCATAGTTTTGGATCCAATCTGTTTGCCGCAAAAGTGGAATGTAGGCACCGCTAAGAGATACTTCGGACGTGAGATGAGCGTGAAGTCAATCAGAGTTGAAGTCACTTCTAGTAAAAACCCAACAAATGAAGGTATGAAGTTGCAGATGCTCAGTAGTTCTGGTGCTGCAACTGGTTCTACGTTCGTAGCGAATAGTTCTTCATCTGGGACTATTGAGTTTTCGTTTCCTGGAAGTGGCGCAACAGGTGCAGGATTCGTTCTCTCTAGTTCATCTGACTTCAAGTTAGGTGACGTCCTCGTCACAAATACAAATACGCCATCTGTCACGTACCAATTAAATAATTCTTTCCAACTCGCCATGGCTAGTTACCCATGGATAATGACTAAAACGTTTGGAACACTTGCAGTATTCAGATCAGTTTCA
>CAINVQ010000022.1 GCA_903854175.1 uncultured Actinomycetes bacterium
GTCCAGATCTGCACCCACCCATTAAACCAACCAACTGATGGATGCATAACCTGGCTAAGCCACGCGTAACTCGCCCCACAGTTTGGATTTCTACGGTTCAAGTGAAAATACGAAAGCGCAATGAACATCACCGGGATGAACGAGACAATTAGAACTGCAGGTCCAGCGAGCCCTACTCCAGCGATTAAAAAAACTGCCGAAAGTGTGGACGCAATTGAATAGGCAGGCGCGACCGAAGAAACTGCAACTGCAGTTGAATCAAAAAGACTTAACTCTTCGTGACGTAACTCTGCCTGTTGCTCTGACTCTGGCACCGGAGCACCAAATGGGCCTTCAACTTCATAGTTGGACATAGCCCGACCTCTTTTTGTGAATTGCTACCTAGTCCTGCAGATTGTGCATTACATGCTTGATGCGGGTGTAGTCCTCAAAACCGTATACCGAAAGATCCTTACCGTATCCAGACTTCTTGAATCCACCGTGCGGCATCTCAGCGACCATAGGAATGTGTGTATTTACCCAAACACATCCGAAGTCAAGGTCACGTGTAAAACGCATGGCACGACCATGATCTTGTGTCCAAACTGAAGAAGCAAGGCCGTAGTCAACGCCGTTTGCCCAGTTAAGAGCTTCAGCTTCGTCACTGAACTTCTGGACAGTGATTACTGGGCCAAAGATCTCATTTTGGATCATTTCGTCACTCTGCTGCATATCAGCAACAACAGTTGGTGAGATGAAATAACCAGTGTCACCTACACGTGAACCACCTGCAGCAATGCTGGCGTGCTTTGGGGCACGGTTGAGGAATCCAGTTACTCGCTCAAGTTGATTGACATTGTTAACTGGCCCTAAAAAGGCATCCTCGTTTTCAGGCATTCCAAGCACCATGTTCTTCGCTTGCTCTGCAATTGCATCAACAAAGTTGCTGTACGCCTTTGGAGCTACGAGCACTCGTGTTGCCGCGGTGCAGTCTTGTCCGGAATTGAAATACCCCGCCATTGCAATATTTTCTGCAGCGTTTGCAATATCTGCATCATCAAAAACAATTACGGGGGCCTTGCCACCAAGCTCTAAGTGGACGCGCTTAAGTGTCTTAGATGCAGATTCTGCAACCTGAATTCCTGCGCCGACTGAGCCAGTGATTGAAACCATTGCAGGAATGTGGTGCTCTGCAAGTAAGCGTCCAGTGTTTCGATCTCCACAGACAATGTTGAGTACGCCTGGTGGAAGTACTTGCGCCATGAGCTCAGCCATTAAAAGAGTTGAAGCAGGAGTAGTGTCACTCGGCTTTAGAACCATTGTGTTGCCAGCTGCGAGTGCCGGTGCCCATTTCCATACAGCCATCATGAGTGGATAGTTCCATGGAGTTACTGCAGCACAAACACCAACAGGTTCACGTCGGATGTAGCTAGTCATTCCTTCCATGTACTCGCCTGCTGAACGACCTTCAAGAAGTCGAGCGGCACTTGCAAAGAAACGAATCTGATCAACCATTGGTGGAATTTCATCGCTAAGTGTTACCGCGATAATTTTTCCGCAGTTCTCAGCTTCTACGGCAACGAGCTGTTGAGCGTTAGCTTCGAGAATGTCAGCAATTTTTAGAAGCATCAAACTTCGCTCTGCAGGCGTTGTGCGCTTCCATGACTGGAATGCTGTACTTGCGGCTTCTAGGGCTGCATCAACGTCAGATGCATCAGACACTGGCATCTCGGCGAATGGTTGTGATGTAGCTGGGTTGATGAGCTCAACGTATTTGCCATTCTTTGGCGCTACAAATTCTCCATTTATAAAGTTCGCTAAACGTCGCATTTCAATTCCCCTTGACTGCTTCATATATGTCTATTGCTCTACTCTGCCAGATAGCCAAACCCCATGCAAACACTGGGTGCTGTAATTAGTCCCCCAGGGGGCATTTGACGACTCATATCGGCGTCAAATACCACTATACTGTCCCTATCCGCAGTTGAGGGCTTTTGTCCCGAAACTAGGTGATACCCAATGTCAGCCAAACCAAATCAACAGCAGCAAAAGAACGCAGAGATAGCGAACCTAGAGCTCATCTCCACCACCAGCGCGCTTGACATGGTTGACCGTCAAATTATTGCCCACCTGCAGCGTGATGGTCGAAGAGCATATGGAGCAATCGCCGAAGACGTTGGACTTTCTGAAGCTGCAGTACGACGTCGCGTACAGCGACTCAAAGACTCTGGTGTTATGCAAATTGTTGCAATCACCGATCCATTGCAAATGGGCTACGGCCGTGAAGCACTCGTAGGTATTCGTGTCCACGGTGACGTAAGAAAAGTCGCAGACCAAGTCGCAGCAATCGAAGAAGCTAACTACGTGGTTATGACCGCCGGAAGCTTCGACATCATCGCCGAAGTCATTGCAGTTGATGACGCGGCGCTCGTACAACTTCTCAACGATTCCATCCGAAGTATTCCGGGTGTGACCGAAGTTGAAACATTTCTGTATTTGAAGCTTTCAAAGCAGACCTACGCATGGGGAACCAAATGACAATCAATGAAATTTACTCAGACGGCATGGCCGTTTCGAGTTCCGAAGAGCCCAGCCATAATTACTCCGAGCGAGCACGACGCAACCTGTGGCTACACATGTCGCGAATGGGCGCTTACTCGGAGACTAACGAAATTCCAGTTTTCGTTCGAGGAGAAGGTGTACACGTCTTCGATGCGAACGGCAAGAAGTACTTTGACGGAATCTCTGGGCTTTATACAAACATGCTTGGCCATGGACGTCCCGAGTTCGCAGAAGCAGCAGCAAACTCTGTAAAAGAAATGACATTCTTTCCGGTGTGGACGTATTCACACCCCAAAGCAATTGAACTCGCTGAAAAGCTTGCGAGTTTGGCACCTGGAGACCTCAATCGAGTGTTCTTTACAACAGGTGGCGGTGAAGCAAACGAAAGCGCTTGGAAGCTTGCTCGCCAATATCACCGACTTCGCGGAGATACAAACCGATACAAGGTAATTAGTCGTGATATTGCGTACCACGGAACAACTCTTGGAGCGCTGACAATTACTTCACTCGAGAGTTACCGCAAACCCTTCGAACCTCTTGTTCCAGGAGCGGTAAAAGTCCCAGCCGTAAACTTCTACCGCGCTACCGAGCACGCAGATGACTTTGAAGCGTACGGACTATGGTCAGCCCAGCAGATCGAAGAAGCAATTCTTCGAGAAGGCGCAGAAACAATTGCTGCCGTATTCCTAGAGCCAGTTCAGAACGCTGGTGGTTGCTTCGCTCCACCACAGAGTTACTTCAAGGAAGTACGTCGCATTTGTGACAAGTACGGAGTGCTCCTTGTAACTGACGAAGTTATTTGTGCCTTCGGTCGTATTGGAACGTGGTTTGGTGGACAGAAGTACGATTACGTGCCTGACATCATCACATGCGCCAAGGGAATTACTGCTGGATACGCACCAATGGGAGCCATGATTGTTTCAGACCGCATTGCTGAACCATTCCAGCACGACGACACTTCATTCATTCACGGCTTCACATGGGCCGGACACCCACTCAGTGCTGCAATGGCACTGACGTCCATTGGCATTATCGAGCGTGAAAATGTGCTCGGGAATGTTCAACTCAATGAGTCGTACTTCCGTGATTCTCTCAATAGTCTTAAGGACATTCCAATTGTTGGTGACGTTCGCGGTGCTGGCTACTTCTGGGGTGTGGAACTCGTTAAGGACCAAGAGACAAAAGAGACTTGGCAGGGTGAAGATGCAGAGCGTCTGCTTCGTGGATTTGTTTCACCCGAAATGTTCCGTCGTGGACTCATTTGTCGCTCTGATGACCGAGGCGACCCTGTTGTGCAGCTCGCCCCTCCTCTGATTTCAACACGTGCAGATATTGACTGGATGGTCGGTACCCTTCGTGAAGTCTTCACCGGAGCAACCAAGCTTCTCTAGTGCAACCACCGGTGTCACTGTGGTGGTCACAGCTAGACGGACACGTAACGGCTCGCCGAGCACTAACAACCCATATTGATGTCGATGTCTGCATTATTGGTGGCGGTTACACCGGACTTTGGACAGCTCGAGAACTCAAGCGACGTGACCCGAGCCTTCGTATAGCGATACTTGAAAAGTCAGTATGTGGCTACGGCGCATCAGGGCGTAATGGTGGCTGGGTTTCTGCGCTGTTTCCAGTGAGCGCTGAAAAGATCATTCAAAACTTTGGACTCGAAGCGTTTCATCACCAACGCAAGGTTTTGCAACAAGCAGTTATAGGCCTTGGAACTTCAATTGAGCATGACTCTATTAACGCGAACTACCGACGTGGTGGAACACTTACGTTTGCTCGAAGTGCGCTGCAAGCTGATCGGTTAAAGCAGTCAGTTCAAGAGTCACGAGATAGAGGAATTAGTGCTGAGGACTTGGTGTGGCTTGATGAACCCCAAGCCCGCGAACGCGGTTACGTGCAGGGCTCTCTAGGAGCGACATATTCACCACACTGTGCTCGCATTCACCCGGCAAAGCTCGTAAGGGGTCTTAGTGACGTCTGTGCACGTCTCGGTGTTGCTATTTATGAGAACAGTGAAGTTACACGGATAACTCCAAGATCTCGAAATCACCAGCCAGAAGTTACAACCACTCACGGATCAGTCCATGCTGAGTTCATTGTTCGAGCCACCGAAGGCTTTACTTCTACATTCGCTGGTGAGCGCAGATCACTGACACCGATTTACTCACTCATGATTGCAACCGAGCCTCAAAGTGAGCAGTTCTGGCAAGAAGTGGGACTTTCCAAATATGAAACGTTCGCCGATGACCGACACCTGATTGTTTATGGACAGCGAACTGAGGACAACCGCATTGCCTTTGGCGGACGTGGCTCTCCCTACCATTTTGGTTCAACGGTTGAAGAACGCTTTGACTTCAATAAGAAAGTATTCACAGGATTAAGCGAGACTCTCCGAGAATTGTTTCCATCCTTAGAAGGTGGGATCACCCACGAGTGGGGTGGGCCACTAGCCATGCCTCGAGACCTGATGCCCTCGGTGAGTGTTGATTACAAAACAGGCCTAGCTTCAGCTGGTGGTTACACCGGTGACGGCGTAACGCTTAGCTACGTTGCTGGCAACGCACTCGCTGATTTGCTCACGGCGCCAGAGCGACAGACAGAATTCACACAACTTCCTTTTGTGCAGCGACATTCAAAGCGCTGGGAGTTGGAGCCGCTTCGTTGGCTCGGGATTAACACTGGTATCGCGCTCGCAAAACATGCAGACCGTGTTGAGGCAAAGCACGGGGTAACGAGTAGAGCTAGCGCACTACTCGCTCGCCTTCTTGGCTAATCAGCGAAGGATATTGACTGCTCGTGCCGCAACGAGGGTGATGGCAATAAGAGAAACCATAGATTCTGTTGCAAAAAGAACCTTCACTCGTAAGGTAAGTGGCATGGCGTCAGCAGGTGCAAAGCTCGTTCCATTTGCAAACGCTGTATAGAGGTAATCATAGAACTTCGGGTACCAATCTTTTGGTGCAAGCGATGGATTCTCCATTTGAGGGAACTGAATGTCGGCAACCACTTCTCCACCACCAGCACGAATGTGAGGGCCACCGCCATCAATTTCCCAGAACCACACTCCGTAGACAATGACATTCGTCAACCAAATCGCGACTGCTGAGTAAATCAAGCTTCTACCTTGTGACACGTTGCTCGTTAACAATCGATCAACAAGCAGTCCAACCGACGTGACGTTAGCCACGGTGATGACACCGAGTAGAAAAAGCACTGTTCTGCGCACCCAAGGAGACTCATCGGGGTGGTGGTGCTTTCGTGCCGACAATGGAATCAAGGGAAGAATGATCAGTACCGGAAGCAGCCATTTTGGTCCAACAACAAGTCGATCAGGCAGTACTAAATAGAGCGCGGTGCAGCACAACAGTGCAATGCCCGCTGGCCACCTGGGTTCGTAGTGGATTTCCATTAATTAACTGTTATTCGTGCGGGTTGGAACAGATTGGTTGGTGAAATTACTTGCGCAAATGGAAGTGCATTCCACAGATTCGTTATTAGAGCTTGCTGATAGGGCGCAACCTCAGTAATTGGTGGAACTGTGATGCTCACCGGATGGTTGTAGGAAAGAACTTTCGATGTGACGGAAATGGTTTCAGCTGTTGAGCTAAACGTTACGTTCGCTCCAGTGACTTGTCCTTCTTTTCCAGTGGTAATACTGAAGTTCATTGATCCCGAAAGAGGTTTCTTAATTGGACCAGTACTTAGTGGTCGCAGCGTCATTGAGCGACCAAAGTTGTACGTCGTGAAATCTCCGTCGAACTGCGTGAGCAGTCGTCGATAGGAAGAAATAAGAGCAATGTCGGGCTTCGTCATTTCAAGTGAGAGTCCAAAAAATGGTGGTTGTGTAGTTAGAACTTCGCTGATCCAAGGCTTTCCAGCGAGACCTGCAAGAGCTTGTGCTCCGACAAAAAGAGTTGAATTGGTAACAATCACCTTTACCGGAGTTGAAGAGAAGGCTGACGGAATATCCATTGAGAGTTCCATCAGCTGCTTCTGAAAATCAATCATCACATTTGCATTCACCGATGATGAGCCTTTGCTGGAGAAAGTAAGTTGCATCTCCACCGTCTTGGGCGGATACCCGTTTAAGGCAACGTCAGAAGATGTAACTCCAGCAGGATTTGAGTCAGTAGCACCGAGCACCACTCCAAGCACCGTTAGGGCTAGCGAAATTATCGCAATAGCTACTGCTCCAACTCGTTGTGATGACGCCATAGAACAACCCTACCGGTCAATATTTCTTTTAGCTGAGTGGTTCATTAAGAATTGTTGCGAGTAAATCAGTCGAAATGTTGCGCCCACAGGCAATAAAGCCGACTCGGGACGTTTCATCATCCATCAAATTCTGAGTAATTGCGGCGTAGGAGGCTGAAGCTGAGCCCTCTAGAACAAGTCCGTGATTTTCAACAGACTCACGAACTGCTCGCCTGATCTCAATTTCTTCGACAAGTACTAACGGAACTTGGTGCTTGGCAATCAACTCATTAGTAGCCGCTCCTTCGTCACCACCGCCGGCGAGTCCGTCAGCAATTGTTGGCTTATGAACAACTTCATTCATGGGCACGCCTTGAAGCACAAAGTACATGGCTGAACTCTGAACTGGCTGAACTCCTGTAACCACAATGTCGCCTCGTTGATGCGCTTCTCTTGACAACAAGACGCCCGAGATAAGTCCGCCGCCGCCAACTGAAACAACAATGTGTTCAAGATCTGGAGCTTGAAGAAGCATTTCGTCAAAAATAGTCGACTGGCCCGCAATTACGTTGGTGTCATTAAAAGGAGAAATGTAATTAATTGATCGAGCTTCTGCAAGTTCAAGTGCATGTTCTTGTGCATCATCGTAGGAAGATCCAAACTCAATAAGTTCAATATCGAACTTTTTCAGTTTTTTTACTTTCGCTACTGACGCATTTTTTGGCACCACTACGGTTGCACGAACTCCAAGCGCTTCAGACGCATAGGCAATTCCGAGACCGTGATTTCCCGCCGAGGACGTTATGACTGCCCCGTTTGGATCACTACGTTTAGATGCATCAACTGCCGCCAGTGCCCCTCGAACCTTGAATGCTCCAGTTGGCTGTAATCCCTCTAATTTGGCGTACGTAGGGCGTCCTCTGAGCGAGAGCAGGACTGTGGGCGTCGGAACAAGGTGATCAGCAATAACACGTCGTGCCGCTTCGAGCTGCTGCGAAGTTGGTGGAAGTACGTGGCGAATCATGTAGCAATTCTACTACTGGTGTTTTAGGCCCTAATTTTAGTTAGGTAAGGTCATATATATGAACAGTTATGTTTTGGACGCTGGAGTTGCAAGTGTTGCATTCGTCGGCACAATGTTCGACAATTACTTCGCGTATGCCGCCCAACTGCTCGTCACCGATGCGGATAAGCAAAAGCGCGTACGAAACTCTCAAATTCTCGGCATTGTTATGTTGCTACTCATTGCTGCGGTACTCGGTGATTTTCTACAGACTGTTCCAACCAAAGCTATAGGTGTGCTCGCACTAGCCCCTTGGTATTTTGCTTTTCACTCTTGGCAATCTCGAAATAAGGCTCCTCGCGCAAATTTCAAGCGTGGGGCCGTTACAACATTTCTAATGACCATTGCTCTTGGCGGGGACAATATTGCCGTTTGGACACCACTTCTTAAATCAAGCGACGACACAAAAAAGATTGTTGCAATCCTGGTGCTTCTCTTCTGGGAATTCATATTTGTGACCACTGCGCAACAGTTAGTTCGAATTCCACGAGTCGTTTCATGGGGCAATAAACGTTCAGCACAATTACTTCCATGGGTCTATTTATTGCTTGGCGTCATGATTTTGAAGGAATGCCACACTATTTAATGTGACGAAATCTTCAAGTATTTCTTAACAATCCCCCAGTAACGTAGAGGCATGCCTAAAAGCACCCCAAAGCAAACGCTCAATAGATTGACGTTTATTGTTGCCGTCCAGTGGATGGGTGCAACGTTGGGACTTCCACTGCTCCCACTTTTTCTAGAGCACCGTGGGGGAACACCAACCATTGTTGGCTACATCATGGCTGCGTTCTCAATAGCTGGACTAGCTAGCCAGTTTCTAACTGGCCACTACGCCGATAGGCACGGTAGACGTCCAATCATGATCATTGGATTAGTTGTCTATGGAGTTTCCAGCATGACCTATCTACTGCCATTTAATGCTCCATGGTTTATTGTTACTCGCGTATTTCAGGGTGTCTCGGCGGGCGCAATTGAAGTTGCTTCAATGTCTGCGGTTTCTGCACTATTCCCGGAAAAAGAACGAGGACAGGCAATTTCTCGAATCATTGCGGCACAACTTGGCGGTATGGCCTTAGGACCGGTTGTGGGAGCTCTCGTGTCAGTGAGTGCTCTAGGTTGGGCCTTTTTCGCGTCCGGCGTCGTATCACTACTTGCTGCAACACAAACATTTCGCACCAACCTTGGTGACAAAGCGTACGACCCTTCCCCACTGCCTAGATTGCAATGGAGCCAACAGCTCATTGGTGCATTTATTGCAGCCGCAGGAACTGGCTTCTTGATTGGTGTGTATGAGACATGCTGGTCGCTGCTTATGAAGGCACACGATGCAACAACGCTCGACATCAGACTCAGCTGGACTTTTTTCTGCCTTCCGTGGGTGCTTCTAAGCAAATACGGTGGATGGCTTGCAGACCACGCGAACCGAAGAGTTGTTGGAACAGTAGGGCTTATTAACGGTGCGGCATTTTTAGCGCTGTATCCACACATTCACAACCCACACATGATGGTTATTTTGGGCGCGTTTGAATCTATTGGTGCAGCTCTTTCGGTGCCGTCAATTTCATCGCTGATGTCAGAAGGCTCTGATCACCGTGAAATGAGTCGACGCCAGGGATTAAATGCCACAGCGAACACCGGTGCACTTGCCTTAAGCGCTGTTGGTTCGGGTTATTTTTTCAGCATAAATGAAGTGCTCCCATTTACAATCGGCGCACTTATTTCAGGCGCACTTGCACTCAGCACTATTTGGTGGTGGCGCAATGTTCAAGGAAATATCTCAAAGAAATAAATACCTCTAGAAAGCAAAAAAGAGCGGCGCCGAAGCGCCGCTCTTTTTTGAAACTTACGTAGTTACTTAATCCAAGCCTGGTCTAGACGTAGTCCACCAGCCTGTTGGATGATGTACTTACCTGACTGTGATGAACCCATGAAGTTCTGAACACTTGGCTTAGCTGCAACACA
>CAINVQ010000023.1 GCA_903854175.1 uncultured Actinomycetes bacterium
CGATTCTTCTCTTCATACTTCGACATTGCCTACCCTGGCGAGAAGCTCGACATGATTGCAATCCCAGACTTCGCAAATGGTGCAATGGAAAACCTCGGACTCGTTACGTACCGTGAAACAGCACTTCTCGTTGACCCAAAGGTTGCTGGGCTAAGTGCCGTACAGCGCGTGGCTGAAGTTGTTGCACACGAAATTGCTCACATGTGGTTTGGTGACCTTGTCACCATGGAATGGTGGGAAGGAATTTGGCTCAACGAAGCATTCGCCACATTCTGCGCGACACTCGCGATGGATGACTTTCGACCTGAATGGGACATCTGGACATGGTTTGCAGTTATTGACCGTGAAATGGCAATGAAGGTTGACGGACTTCACTCAACTCGACCAATTGAATATGAAGTAATTTCACCTGACGACACGCAGGGAATGTTCGACGTTCTCACCTACGAAAAAGGTGGCGGCGTTCTTCGAATGCTGCAGCAGTTCCTCGGTGAAGAGACGTACCGAAACGGAATTCGTCGCTACTTGAAGAAACACAGCTACAAGAACACTGTTACTACTGACCTCTGGGACGCATTAGAAGAAGAATCTGGTCAGCCAGTACGCGACATCATGAATACCTTCATCTTGCAAGGTGGTCACCCAATGGTGACACTTGAGAATGGACAACTAACCCAAAAGCCATTTGCCTATGGAAGCCCAGTATCCACACCAACATCGCCTAAGAGTGAAATCGGTAAGCAGTGGCTCGTTCCTGTTCTCACGAGATCAATCGATTCAAGTGTCGTGACTCGTAATTTGCTGAGCGACAAGCCAGTGACCGTCAGTGACGCCGCACCAGTTGTTGTTAATGCTGGAGCATCTGGCGTATTTCGTACTCGCTACGGAGCAACTGAATCCTCGGCGCTCGCTGCACGTTTTGGTGACTTGCAAAAAATTGAACGTGCCAACATCATCCTTGATGCTTGGGCTGCCTTGTTCGCAGGACAAATCACTTGGGCCAGTTTTGAAGAACTCGCTCGTAGTGCTGCACCATTCAGTGAAGTTGCGTCGCTAGAAACTATTGCTGCTGCGATTGAAGGTGTGAACCGTGCACTTCCAGCTGACCAACAGCCAAAGATTGCGAAGATCGCGAGTGAACTCTTCGCACCCCTACTTTCAAAGCTTGGATGGGACCCAAAGCCAAACGAAGATACGTTTGATGGAAAATTGCGTGGGCTCACAGTAGTTATTTTGGGCAGCATCGCAAAGGATGCAACCGTAATTGCTGAAGCTCGCAAGCGATTTGACGCAGGAAACATTGACGGTGACATCATGGTTTCTGTGCTTCGAGTCGTTGCTGAGCAAAACCAAGCAGCTGACTTTGATGAATTCTGGAAGCGTTGTCAGAACGCTGCAACACCTCAGGACGAAAATAACTACCGTATGTCGCTCGGATTCTTCACCGACGAAGCATTGCTGCTTCGTGCTACTGAAATGTGTTACTCAACATTCCGCAACCAAGACGGTGGAATGATGCTTGGCTTCTACAGTCGCAATAGAGTCTCTGGGCCTGCTGTCTGGAAGGTAATTGCAAAGCGATGGGACGACGCAATGGACCGCTTCCCACCAAACGCACACGCACGTCTTGGAACTGGTATTTCAACCTTCACAACTGATGAGAACTTCTCACGTGAAGTTGAAAAATTCCACAATGAGCACGCACTCTCTGGTCGTCAAAAGACGATTGACCAGGAAATTGAGCGCATGTACGTTGGCGTTACCTTCGCAAAAGCGATGCGCTCACAGTTCTAGGCTGTTTGAGTGAGCATCGGCTACTTCATATTCATTATTGGACTCTTTTTTATAATTGAGTTACCAGATAAATCATTCATAGCAACAATTGTGATGGCCACGAAGGCTCGACCGATCCCTGTTCTGATCGGTGCAAGCCTCGCACTAGTAATTCACATGGGGATTGCTTGTGCTGCAGGTCAACTCATCGCAACGTTTCCTACAACGATTAAAGAAATCGTCATCGCTATTTTGTTTTTAGGTGGTGCTGCGTACTTGCTTTTAGTTCCAGAAAAAGTCGAACTTGAAAAAGGTGAAGAAGAAGGTTCGGCTGAAAAGTCATCAACTTGGTGGAAAGAATTAACTGTAGCTTTCAGCGTGATTTTTGTTGGTGAGTTTGGTGACATCACACAAATTCAGGCGGCGAACTTAACTGCAAAGACTCACCTGCCAATTGCAGTGTTCTTTGCATCTTCAATTGGTCTAATTCTCGTTGAAATAGTTGGTGTGTACGGTGGACAGTTCCTTGTTAAAAAATTCTCACTTCAAAAGATTCGCTATGCCGGTGGAATCGTCTTTGCCGGTCTTGGAATTTACTCCGTGTTCCAGCTAATTACTAAATGAGTCGTCGATCAGAACTCCTAGCTTTCGCCGAAGGCGTAAAGGGATTCATGCCGACTAATGAGGGTTTGGCACTGCACGAATACACCCGTTCCCATGGACAAAAGAACTCCGGTGGAACGTGGCTCGAGGTTGGAGCTTGGTGCGGAAAATCAGCAGTCTTTATTGGAAGTGCCGCTGAAGAAACAGGCGCTGTGCTGTATTCGCTTGATCACCACCACGGAAGTGAAGAAAACCAAGCCGGCTGGGAGCACTTCGATCAAACGCTCGTAGATCAGGTAGACGGACGACTCAATACTCTCCCCACGTGGCAGCGAACAATCGCTGACGCCAAACTTGAAGCAACAGTCGTTGGGCTAGTTGGTCCATCAATAGTTGTTGCAAAACATTTCGCGCAACCACTCGACGTTCTCTTTATCGATGGCGGTCACGGAAAAGAAGTTGCGTGGGCTGACTATGAAGCTTGGACGCCAAAGATTGTTATTGGTGGCTTACTGCTGATTCATGACGTCTTTCCAAATCCTGCAGACGGTGGCCGTCCACCGTATGAGATTTATCTGGCGGCACTTGAGAGTAAAAAATTCGAAGAGATCGGTGACGAAGGTTCACTTCGCGTACTGCGTCGAGTTAATTAAGTCGACAACCTGGCTCAGGTAGATCAAGCGGCTCGCCTAAGACTTCGTGACGAAATAGCCCTGCGGCTGGTGAAGAAGAACTGAGCGCATCTGCAGCCAAAATAATTGCGCCTGAGGTGTAGCTTGAAGTTTCAGCGTGAGGGAATGTAACTGCGTCAGGGTATGAAATGCCGGTCCAGTACGCACCATCTTCACGGCGGTGGCGAGAAGTACATGAGAACAGATCAAGCGCCTGAGTCGTAAGCCCAAGCGCATCTAGCGATAGAACACATTCTGCAGTCTCAGCAGCAGTGACCCAGTCATTTGTTGACACGCAACGAACACCGAAGTCATCCATTACGTGACGTTCCCAGCCATCTTTGATTCGCTTTTCTCCGGCGGCTCCATGCAACGCACCACTAAAGATCGGGTAGTACCAGTCCATAGCGAATTCATTCTTAGGTGCGAATGCTCCAGGGTGATGAGCAACTACGTGACCGAGGCGCCCTGCTGCGAGCTCCCACGCTGGCTTTGAGTACCCAAGTCGTTCACCGAGCGCCACCGCGCAGCGCAGTGAATGGAAGATGGATGAAGAACCAGTAAGCAGTGCATACGATTCTGGATGTCCAAGTGAGTCGAGTGACCAACGAATTGTTCCGTCACCTAACTGCCAGCGAAGTACAAAATCAATTGCTGACTCAACTGTTGGCCACATCTGCGCACAGAAATCGACATCTTCAGTTACGAGTAGGTAGTGATAGACACCTGCAGCGATGTATGCGCAGACATTTGTGTCAAGTCTGGAATCTTTGACGTGTGCACCTACGTAGTAGTTGAACCAACTGCCGTCTTTAAGCTGCATATCGCTTAGCCATTTGTACGCAGCACGAGCCTGCTCCTCATAACCCGTTACGGTGAGTGCCATTGCTGCTTCAACGTGGTTCCATGGGTCACAGTGACCGCCAACGAACCATGGAATCTGACCACTTGGCAACTGCAGCGTGCTGAGCTGATGCGCAGTCTGAGCAATCTGTTCAGAGGTAAGGATGCCCGGAACACCCGACATGTGCTGTGAGGCAATAGACATGATTAAAGAGGCTTTTCCAAGTAAATAATGATGGACTTACCCATTAGTGGAGCTAGAACTTTTTCCATGTAGCGCGTGGTGCGTGGAGCCTTCATGATGTCCCACACAAGAAGCTTGTGGTACTGACGAACGAACCAGTTCTGGTCATTCTTAGTACCGACCAAACACTTAAGCCACCAGTACGGGCTGTGAAGTCCGTGGGCGTAGTGATGACTAGTCACCTTCATTCCAACTGATGTAAGTCGCTTCTGAATCTGTGACTTTCTGAAGATGCGAATGTGTCCACCAGGAACGTTGTGATACGCGTCAGACAGCGCCCAGTTAATAAGTTCAGGTCCGAATCGTGGGACAGTGATCGCCATTGTTCCGCCAGGGCGGAGAACTCGCGCAAGTTCACGCATTGCGCCAACGTCGTTTGGGATGTGCTCAAGTACTTCGGAGCAGATAACTCGGTCGAATGTTGCGTCTGGAAATGGAAGCGCAAGCGCATCTCCCTGCACTGATGCAACATGCAAGTTGGGAGTAGTTAACTCTCCTGCTTCAACCATGGCAGCAAAAGTTGCAGCAACACCTTCAACTTCGTCGCGACCTGCATCAAGAGCCACAACATTGGCCCCTCTGCGAGCGGCTTCAAAGGCGTGACGACCGAATCCGCAACCGAGGTCAAGAATCTTGTCGCCAGACGTAAGTCCGAGAATGTCGTAATTAGCAGTAAGCATTAGTCAAAGTCCATCGAGGCTGGTAGGGGTGTGTTGTTAAGAATTGCGTCGTAGCAAGCTGCTGTTCCACGTGCGGTTACTTCCCACGTGAAGCGCTCCATTACTCGCACTCGCCCAGCATCGCCGAGCTTCGTGCGTAGTGGTGCGTCATCGAGAAGATCACGAATTGCAGTGACAAGTGCTTCTGGGTTATTTGGTTCAACAAGGATTCCTGTTTCGCCGCTTATTCCAACTACTTCAGGAAGTGCTCCACCAGTCGTTGCAATCACCGGAACGGCGCAGCTCATTGCTTCAATTGCAGGAAGTGAGAATCCTTCGTAAAGACTTGGCACAACTGCAACTTCAGCTTCTCCGTAGAGTCGAGCGAGTTCTTCATCAGTAACACCTGAAATAGTCGTCACTATGTCATTGAGTCCGAGTCGGTCCATTGTTTCTTGAACGCGACCCTTCGCCTTTGGCTTACCAATAACAATGAGGTCAATGTCACGCTCTGTGCGAAGTTTTGCTACGGCTTCAAGTAGTGGAACAAGTCCCTTCATAGGTACATCGCTACTGGTAGTCACCATTAGGCGACCCTTCTTCTTCACTACATCGGCGTACGGCTTAAAGACTGTGTGATCAACACCTACAGGAACAACAGTTAGGCGCTCGAGTGGCACCTTCATCTGTGCGTTGATGTCTTTCTTGGAGTTATGAGACACCGTAAGCACTGCAGGAAGTCGCTTAACAGTTCGAACCTGCATGCGAAGGAACCCGAACCAACGTCTAGTTGTGTAGCGCTTCCACATGCCTTCGGCGTGATCAAGAGCAATAGATCGGTCGACCGTGATTGGGTGGTGCAAAGTTTCAAGTAATGGCCATCCAGCTTTATGCAGACTCATGATGCCAGTTCCAATGCACTGATTGTCATGAATGATGTCAAAGTCAGCACGACGCTTCTTCAAGATTTTCTTAATACGAAGTGAGTACGCGAGTGGCTCACCGAATCCACCAGTACACATAACCGCAAATTCTGCAAGGTCAGCGAGTGAAGTGAACTCGCTCATGGCAGGAATGCGAAATGGATCTGGATTTCGGTAAAGATCAAGTCCACGAACAGGTGTGAAGCCAACGCCTTCGTCAAGTTCTGGCCATGGAGGTCCAGAGAAAACTTCCACGCTGTGGCCAAGACGAACAAGTTCACGAGTTAGGTGGCGTGTGTAGACACCCTGTCCACCACACTGCGGATTACCGCGGTAGATAAGAAAGGCAACACGGTGCTTACCGGGTTCCGCCGGACGTGGCTCGATCCGACCAGGGATTGTGGTGGCCTTAGAGAGGGCCCATGAGGCTTTGGTCTCGGCGATCATTTGACGCATAGGACGTGGCAAGAATTACTACTTTCGGTTCGGCGAAGTTATCCATTCTCCCCTAATTTTCAGGCAGACACAAACTCGTCAGTAACCCCTATAAAAACAGGGCTATAGTGCCCTTCATGGATCTCACATACACTCAAGAATCAGAAGCATTCCGCGCCGAAATTAGGTCGTGGCTAGAAGCGAATCTCCCTAAGGGATGGTTCGAACCCGGATTCAAAATGTCCCCAGAAGAGCGAGCAGCATTCAACGCAGGTTGGACCGCGAAGCTTTTCGAAGGTGGATGGATCTGCGCAGGCTGGCCTCAAGAATACGGCGGCAAGGGACTATCTCTTATCGAGCTAGTTGTACTCAACGAAGAGTTCGCACGTGCAGAAGCACCAATGCGCGCTGACTTCTTTGGTGACACTCTTGTTGGACCAACAATTCTTC
>CAINVQ010000024.1 GCA_903854175.1 uncultured Actinomycetes bacterium
AAATTACGCAGAAGCGTCTGTGACCTGCTCGTGTGGAAACACGTTCGTGACTCAGTCGACTAAGTCTGTGATGACGGTTGAACTCTGCAACGAGTGCCACCCGTTCTTCACCGGTAAGCAGAAGCTTGTTGACACTGGTGGACGTGTTGAGCGCTTCCAGCGTCGCTACGCGCAGAAGACCGACAAGGCGCGCGCTCCTAAGGCTTAAGGCCTAGAGCTCGCTTCCTTACGTGCGCTCTGTAGACGACACCCTTAACGCCCTTCAGGACGAACTACGCAGCGTCGAAACCTCGCTCGCTGAGCCTGATGTTGCTAGTGATCTAACTCGACTCCGTGATCTTTCACGTCGCCACAAAGAACTCAGCGAAATCAATGTCGCTTGGAACGAACTAAAAGCCGTTCAAGAGGACTACGCCACCGCTAAAGAAATGTTTAACGAATCGTCTGGTGATGATCGTGAACAATGGCGAGAAGAAATGAATAACGCTGAAGCGAAAATTCCTCTTCTTGAATCAACACTCGAAACATTGCTACTTCCTCGTGACCCAAACGAAGGAAGAAACGTAATTATTGAAATTCGTGGAGCTGAAGGTGGGGAAGAGGCAAACCTGTTTGCTGGCGACCTTGCTGACATGTACCGCCGCTACGTTGCGATTCGTGGTTGGAAGCTCGACGTCATTGAACTTCGTGAATCTGAGCAGGGCGGACTCGATGAAGCAACCTTTCTCGTAAAGGGTGATGACGCTTGGGCGAGACTTGAACACGAGGCTGGCGTTCACCGCGTACAGCGTGTTCCAGTAACTGAAGCGAAGGGTCGTGTTCACACCTCTTCTGCAACAGTGTCGATTCTTCCTGAAGCTGAAGAAGTTGATGTTGCCCTTAACCCAGCGGAACTAAAGATTGACGTTTACCGTTCGTCTGGCCCTGGTGGACAGAGTGTTAACACCACTGACTCTGCTGTTCGTATTACTCACCTTCCAACGGGAATCGTTGTTGCGATGCAGGACGAAAAGAGTCAGATTCAAAACCGTGCCAAGGCACTGATTGTTCTTCGCTCGAGACTCTTGAAGGCAGCCCAAGATGCGCAGGCCGACGAGCTCAGTTTGTTGAAGCGTGGCCAAATTGGAACTGGTTCTAGAGGTGAAAAGATTCGCACCTATAACTTCAAAGAAAATCGTGTCACAGACCACCGAATCAACCTCACCACGTACGCCCTCGATGACGTACTAGCTGGAAACCTCGATACCTACGTTGACGCGTTGCTTGCTGAAAAGCGTGCACGCCAATTGGCCGAGAGTGACGGACGTTAATTCCGAGCTAGTGACCGAATTAGTCGGTCTCGGACTTGAGCGTCACGAAGCACGTTGGCTCGTTGAGGAATTCGTTCCCGGAGCCGACCTTGATGCAGTGCCGGCACTCCACCTCGCTGCACAGCGTCGTCTTAACGGAGAGCCGCTGCAGTACATCATTGGCCACTGGCCCTTTCGTTCTTTAGATCTTGATGTTGATTCGCGCGTGCTTATTCCGCGACCCGAAACAGAAGAACTTGTTGACTACGCGTTACAAGAACTGGCACGAGTTGGTGCAGTCGCACCAGTCATTCTTGACCTTGGATGTGGGTCTGGAGCAATCGGCCTCTCACTCGTGTTCGAGCTTCGTGAACGTGGCATTGCTGCAACGTTGGTATGCGTTGACGAATCTCTTGATGCGCTGAGTGTTGCAAAACGAAATGCCATCAAGCACCAACTTGTTGCGGTCTCGTTTGTGGAGTCATCTTGGTTCAACAACGTGGACCATTCACTGCGTGGTCACATTGACCTCATAGTTTCTAATCCGCCTTACGTGGGTGAAGTTGAATTTGAAGCGCTTGACGCAGTGCTTCGACATGAACCACTCGGTGCGCTGGTAGCTCCAAGTGCGCAGGGTATTGAAGGATTTAGTGATCTCGAGGAGATAATCGCCGAGGCGCCTGAGTGGTTGTCCTCAACTGGAGTGCTTATCTGCGAGCATGGAAACATGCACCGTGAAGTTGCACTTAAAAACGCCTACGACGCCGGGTTCAGCGATGTCTTTGACTTCGATGACCTCGCTGGTCACCCACGCATCTTGGTTGCGAGACGATCATGAGCAAAATCCTTTCGTTAGACGAAACAGTCGCTGCGTTAGTGAGTGGTGAAGTTGTTGCTCTGCCGACTGACACGGTCTACGGCGTAGGGGCTTTAGTAACTAAAGATTCAGTAGCGAAACTCTTTGCCCTTAAGCAGCGCCCTCAAGATGTTGCGCTCCCAGTACTGGTGTGCTGCGTTGAACAAGCTGTTGAACTTGGCGTTACGTGGAACGAAAGAGCACAGTTACTCAGCGATGCATTCTGGCCGGGGGCTCTAACAATTGTTGTGAAAGCTCCTAGCGAACTCTCAAGAATCGTTGGCAGCTCCACTGGGAGTGTGGGGCTGCGCATGCCAAACAATGAGTCACTACTTGGGGTGCTTAAAAACGGTCCACTATGTGTTTCCAGCGCAAACAATCACGGCGAAACTCCTTGCCAGTCAGCTCAACAAGTTCTAGATGCATTTTTGGATCGTGAAATGTTCTCCGGCGTACTTGACGGGGGAACGTGCAGTGGGGAAGTTTCAACAGTTGTTGATGTCACCAGTGATGACTGGAAGATTCTTCGTAGTGGTGCGCTGAGCGAACAAGTAATTGCTCGCGTTCTAGATAAGTGAGATAACGCTGTCTTCAATGGTTGCGCTTCGACCAATGATTTCTTGGTTTTCGCTTAACTCCATAAAGCTTTCATCAGTACTGTGGCTCCAACTGCGAACCCCATCACTACTTCTCGCGGCAACGACGAGTTTTGAAGGTGCCCCATCCTTTGCGTGCACCACGGTGTAGCTCTCGATTGTTACTTCGCCACTTCGCTGCTCGTACACACACTTCTCTTGTGCGTCAACGTCTTCTTGGGCACTGCGCCACTGGAAGCCACTAGCTGGCGGAGTTGATGCGTATGTTCCCCAGGCGTGCTTTGTAGAGAACCAACCGAGTCCCGTCACGAGTCCTTGAGCGTTTTGGTCGCTTCTAAGTTTGTCGACCATTGAACAGATGCTGTGAGTGACGTAGTTGTTGCCCGGCCCCCCACCAAAGGTGAGTCCACCGGTAAGCGTTGGTATGCGTTGCTCATCGAGTGGATCAATGTTCATTACTTCACATGCAGTCTGCACCACAGTAGGAAAGCAGCTGTAGAGATCCATGTGCGTAATTTCGTCAGTCGTTACTCCGAAGTTCTGCAGTGATGACCACAGTGCACGCATGGCTGGCGAGTCGTCAAAGACTGGACGCTCTGAAACAAACCAGTGGTCAGTTGCATCTGCACCACATTGAGGAAAAATCATCTTGTCTTTTGCTACGCCGAGTGAAACTGCTTTTTCGTAACTCGTCATAATGAATGCTGCACCCATGTCGACAGGAAGATTCGCAACTAAAAACTTTGTGTAGGGGTACGAAACCATTCGATTGTTTTTTGTCGGGGTGGTAATCGCAGCAGGAGCAGGTGGCTCAGTGATCCAAGCGTAAGGATTATCTTTTGCAACTTGGGCAAAGTTGGACCAAAGTTTTCCGAGCTGCTTTGCTTGCTCGTCCATGCTCCATCCCATTCGAGCTCGTCTGGCATTTTCAAATACTGGATAGACCTCGACTGGCAGTGTGAGTCCCTGTTCATACTCATCTTTAGTAAACGGGATCCGGTTGTCCTCAACAATTGGTGGCTTTGGAACATCGTCACCCTGTTTGACCCACTCAGTGTCTACGCCCTCTTTTCTAGCGAGCCCTCTGGCGTAGTTCGCTTCTGAACCAACAACACAGATAGTTGTTACTTCGCCACTCAGAATTCTTCGTGCAGACTCGTGCACCAACTTCTGAGGCAAGTTCCCGCCTGTTGGGGTGAGGCGAGTGACGACGTTCTTTAGTCCCAGCTCCTGGACAACTAGTTGGGCTGGGTCATTGGTGTGCCAGGTGAATGAACCAATCGCGACAATTTCTTCAATGGCGTCAAGCGCCCCAGCAGCGCCGGAGTCCGTGGCCGCTTTTTGGAGAGATTGGACCATGAGAGAAAGTGGGGTGGGGCGACTAACGAAGGTGGCGCCAGAACTTGGGCGCTCGGTAATTTGGCCTACGCCAATTAGGACTGGGGTGCGAGGGTGTATTTCCACACCTTGAAGTATTGCCGCACCACGGAAGTCCGATGAACGACCAGTAGGGTTATAGGGATGCGCATTGCTCTTGGCTCCGATCATGCTGGTTTCGACCTCAAGGCAGTACTCGTTTCGACCCTTTCCGAGTGGGGCCACGAGGTCATTGACCTCGGCACCAAGAACGCAACTGATTCTGTTGACTACCCCGATTTCGGTGAAGCAGTGGGGCGAAGTGTTGTTGAAGGTCGCGCAGACTTTGGCATCGCAATTTGTGGATCGGGAATAGGAATCTCAATTGCTGCGAACAAGGTGCCCGGCGTTCGCGCAGCACTTGTTCATGACGCAACATCTGCACGTCTAAGTCGTGAGCACAATCACGCAAATGTTCTCTGCCTCGGAGCTCGCCTTATTGGTGAGCCCGTCGCAATTGATGCCGTAGCGGCGTGGCTGGGAGCCACCCCCGGTGAAGGTCGACACATCGGTCGAATTGAAAAACTGCACGCTCTTGACGAGCGCGCAGGCGAATAAGAAAGCGAGCCCACTTCCGTGGTTTCTTCACCATTTGATGCCTGGATTACTAACGACAGTGAAGTCACGTCACTGCTTGCCCAAGAGTGGGAGCGTGAAACAACAACGTTGCAACTCATTGCAAGCGAGAACTTCACCTCACCTGCCGTTATGGCCGCAACTGGTTCAATACTTACGAACAAATACTCAGAGGGTTACCCGGGTCGTCGCTTCTATGGTGGAAACCAAGTAGTTGACGAAATCGAAGATCTTGCTCGTCGCAGACTTACTGCACTCTTTGGCGCAGACCACGCCAACGTGCAGCCACACGCAGGAGCCAGTGCGAACGTTGCTGTGTACACAGGGTTACTAAATCCAGGCGACACAATTCTTGGTCTTCGCCTCGACCAAGGTGGACACTTAACCCATGGTTCACCAGCATCACTTACTTCAACATTTTGGAACTTTGTTTCCTACGGACTAACTCCAAGGTCAGACGACCCAGCTAACCCTGGTGAACTCATTGACTTTGATAACTTGCGCGAGCTCGCACTAAAGCACCGCCCGAAGCTCATCATTGGTGGAGCAACTGCCTACGCGCGCGCAATTGATCCAGTGCCCTTTAGAGAAATCGCTGACGAAGTAGGCGCACTGTTGATGTTCGACTCAGCGCACGTGGCAGGACTTATTGCTGGTGGGTCACACCCGAATCCAGTTCCGTACGCCGACGTTGTTACTTTCACAACTCACAAGACACTTCGTGGCCCTCGTGGTGCTGCACTTCTTTGTCGTGAAGAACACGCGAAGAAGATTGACAGTGCCGTATTCACAGGTATGCTGGGCGTACCACT
>CAINVQ010000025.1 GCA_903854175.1 uncultured Actinomycetes bacterium
AGACCGGCGACCTTAATGTTTCCACCGAAGTAGGCATTCTCTACAGCCAAGATTTCAACATCATCGAAGCCATTTTCGTCACAGAGGGCACGAAGAATTGGTTTGGCGTATTCGCCCGTGATGATGAGAACGTCATCGCCTGTATAGATTTCGTCACTGCCAACACGAGGGGCTCGGTATCCAAGTGCTGTAGCGCCATCGACAGATTGGAAGAACCCAGTACCAAGTTTTTCCATCTCAGAGTGTTCATTAAAGCTGTCACAAAATGCAGCAACAAGGCCAATCCCGTTTTCGGCCTGATCCAAGCTTTCAAACTTTGTCGCTGAAGGAGGAGTCATTCCCGCAACTAAATAGAACTCATCACTCGCGAATACAGAAACTCTGCCCAACACCTCATTAGTGAGTTTTTGGAATTTGTCAGCGAGCGCTACTACTTGTCTTGCTTCGTCTTCACTGTGTGATCGCATTGTCTCTTCCATGGAGAATGCAGACACTCCAACTGGCACGAGCGCAACTGTTTGCAGCTCTGGATAGAGCGAGATGACATCGTGAAGTGTTCGCTCTAGTTCATCGCCATCGTTTACCCCAGGACAAACAACAACCTGTGCGTGTACTTCAATGCCAGCTCGAAGAATCTCACGGAGCCATCTAAGACTTGTAGCTCCACGCGGATTGCGAAGCATTTCTGCACGCAGTTCTGGATTCGTTGAATGGATCGAAACGTAGAGCGGAGAAAGTCCTTCCTCAATTACACGTTCTAAATCAAATTCTGTGAACCTAGTAAGGGTTGTGTAGTTACCGTAAAGAAATGAGAGGCGAAAATCATCGTCCTTTACATAGAGTGATTTACGCATTCCCTTTGGAAGTTGATAAATAAAGCAGAACGAACAATGGTTGTCGCAGGTTCGAATTCTGTCAAAGACTGCCGAGTCGATTGATAGACCAAGGGGCTGACCTTCGTCTTTAGTCACGATAACTTTGCGCTGAAGCGGCTCCCCTTCACGCTGAACTACCAAGGTGACAGTCTTTCCATCAATCAACTGTTGGTATTCAATGATGTCGCTTGGTTCTTTGCCATTGATGCTGATTAGCTCGTCGCCAACGCAGAGCCCTGCTCCCGCAATAGGGGAACCATCAGAAATAGAGGAAATACGCGCGCCCGACACCCTCCTAGCCTAGGCAATAAATCAACTTTTCAGTAACTAGGCTGTTTTCGTGACTGTAGAGAAGGTTGTGCTCGCTGCCCCGCGTGGATTCTGCGCTGGGGTTGAAAAGGCCATTAAGGCTCTTGACTGGATGACTCGCGTGTTCGAGCCACCGGTCTACTGCTACCACGAGATAGTTCACAACCAGTTTGTGGTCGATCACTTCAGGTCCTTAGGCGTTGTTTTCATTGATGATGTTGGCGATGTTCCACCAGGATCTCCAGTGATGTTGAGCGCTCATGGCTCTCCCCCTGAAGTTGTTGAAACAGCAAGACTCTCTGGTGGCACCGTTATAGATGCAGTATGTCCGCTCGTTACAAAAGTGCACCATGAGCTAAAAGTTCGAGCTCGCAAGGGTTACACAGTTCTCTACGTTGGCCATGAAGGCCACGAAGAAGCAGTTGGCACGATGGCAGTTGCTCCTGATTCTGTTCACCTGATTCAATCAACTGAGGACATTGACAAGTTAAAGAATACGCAAGGTCCTTACGCACTGCTTAGTCAAACCACGCTCAGTATGAACGAGTGGCAAGATCTTCGAGACCACGCTGAAGTTGTATTTCCTGAAATTTGGATGCCAAATCGAAGCGATCTCTGTTTTGCTACAACGAACAGGCAGGCAGCTCTAACCGCTATTGCTGCAACAGCTGACGCTGTTGTTGTCATTGGATCTGCGAACTCTTCAAATACTGTTGCACTCTCGAAAGTTGCTGAAGCCGCCGGTTGTAAGCGTGTACTTAGAATTAATGGTGCGTTCGAGTTGCCTGACGACCTCAGCGGAGTTGTTGCCGTGACGGCTGGTGCATCTGCACCTGAGTCGCTCGTAAATGAAGTTCTCGAGTTTTTGAGTCCGGTCAATGGTGTTGAGATCAGTTCGGTAACCGTCGAAGACGAGTACTTCCCTCCACCTCCAGAACTACGAGAGATGTTGAAAACGCTCTCGGCTGTCCTTGATCTGGCACTTAATACCGGTGCTATCTCTACATTTGACGGTCAAGCTGACCGTGAATTCACTGCGGCAGAAGTTCTATCGTCAGTCTCTAGGTAAGTGACCTTCAGGGCTAATATTTAACTATGACGTCATTTCCAAGTATGGATGTTTCTACTCGCGAGCAGTGGATGACGATTGCTGAAAAGACAATCGCCGCTCAGCCTCGAGTTGCAGAACAACTTCTTTCAATGATCAAGGGCCTTAGTGCCATTACAGATGGCTTCTAAATTGACCAGATGGAACACGCAGTTCAGACCGCAACTCGTGCAGAACGTGAAGGCGCAGACGAAGAAGTAATTGTTGCTTCATTACTGCACGACGTTGGAAAGCTCATCTCTGTACCAAATCACCCAATGATCGCAGCCGAGATACTTCGTCCCTATGTTCGAGAAGATGTTTACCGCATGGTGGCACACCACCAAGACTTCCAGGGTCGTCATTACTACGAACACCTTGGAATGAATCCAAATCTTCGAGAGAACCACGTAGGTCAACCATGGTACGAGCTCGCAGAAAAATTCGCAGATCGCTGGGATCAAAAAGCTTTCGATCCTGGATACGACTCATTACCTCTTGAACACTTTGAACCAATGGTTCGTCGTGTCTTCGCAAAAGCAAAATCAATTTAAGGAAATCATGGCCAGCGCCGATCTAGAAAAACGCCGACTTACACGACTACGTTCATACGCAATTGACCAAGCACTACATCAGTTGGAGAAAGAACGTCCTGGTTTCAAGCCAGAATCAATCGTTGCTTCAATCTGTGCTTACGAAGAAGAAGGCAATATTGCCGGAGTACTTGAAAAGATGCCCGCAACCATTAACGGTGAGGCCTACACAACTCTTGTAGTTGTTGATGGCGGTGACGACCGCACTGCGGAGATTGCTAGGTCCTTTCCAGGTGTTGCAGTAATTGAATTCCCAGTAAACCTTGGACACGGTGTAGCTCTTCAGGTCACCTACCGCTACTGCATCAACAACGGCGTTAAGTACATTGCAACGTTGGACGCCGATGGACAGAACGATCCAGCTGAAATTCCTCAAGTACTTGCCCCACTACAAGCTGACCAGTCTGACTTTGTTGTTGCGAGTCGTCGACTTGGCGTTGACAACACAACAGACCGCTTTCGCAAGACTGGTGTACTTTTCTTCTCGTTCATCATGAACCGCATGTGTGGATCTAAATTGACCGACACATCAACTGGTTACCGTGGACTTCGCGTCAGCATGCTTGCTGATGTTGTTGACCGCCTCACACAAGAGCAGTATCAAACTGCTGAACTTCTAATTACTTGCATGAAGCGTGGATGGCGAGCTTCTGAAGTTCCTACTGTTTGGCACCCTCGATTCTCAGGAACCACTAAAAAAGGTAAGAACTGGCTCTTTGGTTTTCGCTATGCCAAGGTAGTTTTCGGTACCTGGTGGAGAGAGCGCTAAGACTTAAGGCTTTCGTTGTAAACGTCCTGTAGTGCCTTCTGGAGCTCTTCAGTTTTTGCACTGATTGCTGACCTAGAAACACGGCCATCGGAGACAGGAGGCGCAATGGGCTTTCCTACAACAATCTTGATTCGTACAGGTCGAGGTAACTTTGCCCCTGGCTTCATGGCCTTATCGCTGCCACCAATACCAACTGGCACAACAAGTGCATTTGTCCTTGATGCAATGAACATTGCACCGTCTCGAAGTGGCTCCACTAATGGGCCATATTTTCTAGTCCCTTCAGGAAAGAGAATGAGAGCCTGACCTTGTTGAAGCACAAGTTCTGACGCGGCCATGGAGTCACGATCAGCAGTGTCTCGATTAACTGGAAATGCACCTAAGTGGAGCAAGAACTTTCCAAAAGGCTTGAACTTGAAGAGACTGTCTTTAGCCATGAAGAATATTTTTCTTTTTGAAACAAACAAGCTGAACGCAAAGTCAACATTTGAACGGTGAATCGGAGCAATTAGAACAGGACCAGTTTCTGGAATGTTTTCAGCTCCAGTAGCTGTTGGCCGAAAAAACAAGAAGGCCAAAATTTTGATGACTCGAGATACGAAACGATATGACAACGACTTATGCGTGTCGAGTTTTATTGAATTGACTTTAGGCATCTAATAATTTCCCCAACTACGCCTTCAACATCACGTCCGGTTGTATCTATAACTATTGCATCATCAGCTTGACGAAGTGGTGAGGCTTCCCTATTTGAGTCTGCATCGTCACGACGAGCTACGGATTCAGCGCTCTCATCTCCACGCCTGAGTGCTCGTTCCTCAAGCGAAGCAGTTAGGAAGACCTTCAGGGTCGCATTGGGAAATACAACAGTAGTTATGTCTCTGCCTTCAACAACTGTTCCTACTGGTTGCTCATCGGCCCATTTTTGCTGACGCTTTACCATTGCACTTCTAACTAGTGGGTTCGCAGCAACTCTTGACACTCCAACATTGATGTGATTCTGACGAATCTCATCTTCTACATCTCGACCATTAATTGTCACTCGAGGGATTGTTGTAATGACAGCGACATTTGCAAGTTCACCAAGAGCAGTCTCGTCAAGTAAATCAACTCCACTAGAAAGTGCTTCACATGTTACGGCTCGGTACATTGCACCAGTGTCTAGAAATGACCAACCGAGTCCCTCTGCAACGGCTTTAGCAACAGTTGACTTGCCCGATCCCGCAGGTCCATCAATCGCGATAATTAACTTGCTCATCGAAGCGAATCTAAGTGATCAAAGAAATTTGGATAGCTGGATGAAATAGTTGATACACCTGAGATCTGTCCACCTTGTCCGCAAATTGCTGCGACTGCGCTCGACATAACGATTCGATGATCAAGTCCACTGTCGATCATGAATTCCTGGAACAAAGATGAATCCCCTAGTCCTTCAATGAAGAAATTGTCCCCTTCACTCCATGTTTTGCAACCAAGAAGTGAAGCAATGCGCATTGAGCCTTCAAAACGATCTGATTCCTTGAGTCGAAGTTCGCCCATGTCTAGAAAAGACGTTGTTCCATTTGCTGCTGCTGCAGCGACGCTGAGTATCGGAACTTCATCTACTGAAGGAATCTCAGAAGAATGAATCTCTGTTGCATTTAGCTTTGAAGATTTCGCCAGCAGTCCTTCGTCATCAAAAATGAGGTTTCCACCCATTTTCTTTAGCACTGAAACAAATCCAACTCTTTCAGGTGATGTGTCAATCGATGTCACCTTAATTTCAGCGTTGGAATGAATAAGTCCAAGAACAGCGAAGAAGGCTGACTGTGATGGGTCACCCGGAACAACCCATTTCGTAGGCAGTGGTCTTCCAGGATGAACCGTGACGTCTCTTCCAAGTCCGTTGTCTGTACTCACAACATTTATTCCAGCATGACGAAGCATGTCTTCTGTGGCACTTCTAGTTCGGACGTCTTCATGAATTGTTGAAGCTGTTTCAGCATTGAGTCCTGCAAAAATTATGGATGACTTCACTTGCGCACTTGCTTTTGGGACGTGGTAATCAATACTTGTTAGCTGAGCTCTTCCAGTAATGGTTAATGGTGGCGTACTACTACTGCCCTGACCAGTTACTTGTGCGCCCATATGGCTAAGGGGTTCTGCAATGCGGTCCATTGGACGCTTTGAAAGTGAAGCGTCTCCTACAAGCGTGTGCACACCTGGAACGCCACTTACGATTCCTGCCATTAGGCGAATAGTTGTTCCAGAATTTCCACAGTCAAGATCACTCTCTGATGCTCGAAGTCCGTCTACGGGGCCGGTTATAAAGACACTGCCGTCTTTGTTTTCACGAACTGCACCCATTGCCTCAAGCATTGTGCTGGTGCACTTAACATCGTCACCACTTGAAAGACCAATAATTTCACTCGTGCCATTAGCTAAGGCACTGATCATCAAAGCTCGATGCGAAGCACTTTTGTCTCCGGGAACTGTAACTGTTCCGTGCAGTTTGGTAGCCGGCTCAATTCTTCGAGAGTCACTCATTATTCGAATGCAACCTTAAAACCTAGTGAGGTTAATGAATCACAGAAAAGGTCTCGCTGGGCAGTGTCAATTGCGAGTAGCAATGTTCCACCAGTCCCCTCAATCCCGTGTGCAATTTCAATGTCGTAAATGTTCACAAGCAGATCAGACGCGGCCTTAGTTACTACTGCGAGAGAACCTGGTTTGTCAGCGATAACAATGCGTAGGTAGGCCAAGTTCTCAGAACTGAGTGCACGACCTGGAAGTTGACGACGAGCTTGTGATGCAGTCGTAAGCGTCTTCTTTATTTCATCTCGAGCGTTGGTATCTAGTGCGTGTCGAAGGGCACTAATTCGCTGTTCAATTGCGTCAAGTGTTGAAGTGATGGCTTCTCGGTTTTCAAAAAGAATGTCTGGCCAAATTGCAGGGTCTCCTGCAGCAACTCGAGTCATGTCTCTAAAACCACCAGCCGCAAGCTGCAGTAACACTGGGTCTTGTTCAGCAGTCTTTGTGGCTTCATTCATAAGAGCGCCAGCGAGCAAGTGAGGCACGTGGCTCGCAAGTGCGACCAGACGGTCATGATCCCCTGCAGAAATTGCAACAACGCTTGCACCAAGATCTCTGAAGATTGAATGAAGTGCTGTGTATACCTCTGGCGACGTATCTTCAGTTGGTGAAAGCACCCATGTACAACCTTGAAACAGGTCGGCACGTGCTCCAGCGAATCCTCTGAGCTCTGATCCAGCCATTGGGTGACCACCCAAGAAGCGAGCATCTTTAACAGCACTAACGATTGACTCTTTGACCCCAGCAACATCAGTAACTAGTAGCGAAGATGATGTATTTGACAATAAGACGTTGTTAGCGATTTCAACAACTGTTCCTGCGGGGGTAGCAATTACTACCAGTGAATGATTTTCGCTCATCATTCCGTTAGAAACGATTCCTCGATCTATTGCTTCTTTTAGTACGTCTGCATTGAGGTCGTCACCAGTAATGCTCCATCCAGCTTCGCTTAGTGCGAGGGCGACAGACGATCCAATTAGCCCTAGACCAATTACGTGAGCGAGTTTCTTATTTTGGGAGGTCATCGCGAAGTGACTGCGCATTGTGAAGGTAAACGTGATGTATCTCACTACGTGAGCGCGTTGTGTAAACGTGCATCAAAATGCGAACACACTTGGACATTGATCCAGGAACATTAATTTCGCTTGCGCACATTAAAGGAATGTCACCAAAGCCAACTTCTCGAGCAGCGGCTGCAGGGAAAGCTGAAGTTAAATCAACAGATGTCGTGAAGAGAACACTGATGACGTCATCGTGGTTCAATTCGTTGCGGCTCATGAGTTCGAGGATGAGCTCTCTTGTCCTCTCGCCTATGGCTTCAGGCGTGTCTATTTCACACGTTGTGGCGCCTCGTAGGCCTCGAACTAGTGCAGAAGTCATGATGGCATAGTAGAGGCGATTTCATCGGTCATCCCAACAGCCTCCATTAATCGACGAACTTCACCCACAGATAACTGGCGTGAGCTCCCAGGGCTCAATGTGGCGTCCTGTAGTGGGCCAATTCGGGTGCGAACGAGTCTGGTTACTTCATGGCCAATTGCAGCGCACATTCGGCGAACCTGGCGATTTCTGCCTTCATGAATGACAATACGAAGCAGGCCATCACTCACGCGACTCACCTGAGCAGGACTTGTCATTCCATCTTCAAGTTCAACACCTTCACGAAGGCGTCTGATGGCAGCAGGCGATGGATCGCCTTCAACTCGAGCAAGGTATTCCTTCGCGATTCCAGAACTTGGATGTGTAAGCAAATGAGCAAGACGCCCATCGTTAGTAAGGATCAATAGACCCTCTGTATTCATGTCAAGTCTTCCGACAGGGAAAATACGAACTGGAGAATCAACTAATTGCAGAACTGTTGTTCTGCCCTGCGGGTCTGAAGCAGTAGTGACTACCCCATCTGGTTTGTTGAGCAAGTAGTAACAGGTGTTCTGTGCGGTTGGAGCGAGTGTGCCGTCAACACAAATAACGTTTTCTTCTGGTCGAACACGGTTGCCAAGTTCAGCAATGCGTCCATCAATCGTCACTCGGCCGTCAGTGATGAGGATCTCACACGCACGTCGAGATCCGAAACCAGCACGAGCGAGTGCTTTCTGGAGGCGTTCGCCCTCTTCCAACTAGGTGTCCTCTGCAAGGTCAAGCTGCGAATTCATTTCTTCTGCGAGCTCTTGTGCGGTTTCTACTGGTGGCATGAATTCTTCGATCGGAGGAAGTTCTGAAATTGCAGCAAGTCCCATTCGGTCTAAGAAGAGTTCTGTTGTGCCGTAAAGAATTGGAGTTCCAGGTCCTGTGGAGCGCCCCTTCTCTTCAATGTATCCACGCTGTTCCAGTAGTCGTGATACGCCATCAACGTTCACTCCACGAAGCGAGGTAATTTGAGCACGAGAAATTGGTTGGCGGTACGCAATAATCGCAAGAGTCTCAAGTGCAGCGGAGCTAAGTCGGTGAGATACGTCACGGTTCGCAAATTTGCCAACCCACTCCGATACTTCAGATGCTGACTGCATCACCCATCCACTGGCTAGTTCGGCGAGCTGAAATCCGCGACGTTGCTCGGCGAACTCTGTACGAAGTTCGCGAAGAGCATTAACAACGTCTTCGGTATCAACCTCAACAACATCAGCAAGTTCTTCGGCTGAAATAGGTTCGATTGCTACGGTCAACATTGCTTCTAGCTTTTGTTCTAGAGAAAACTCATCCCTCATAACTGTCGACCTTTCCAAAATCGAATGCTTCTTGATTCTCAATCCATTCAATTTCAACTTCACCAAATGTTGTTCCTTGACCAAGATCTACGTAGCCCAGCTTGCAGAGCTCAAGTAGAGCCAGGAAGTGAACAATGATCTCAATGCGTGTCAGTAGTGCCGCAGTAAGAGACCTAAATGTAAGTTTTCCCATTGAAGGTAGACGTGAAGTAAGCGATGCCACCGTCTCTGCAACAGTCACTGCATCAACAGTTACGTGATTAAGTCGAACAACTGGAACAGGCTTCTCCTCAATTCCACGTAAATAAGCCTGCGCTAATTGAGCTGTAGTTATTCCGGCGAGTAGGTCAGGCGGTGTAACAATGAATCCATCATCGATTCCACGGATTCTTGGGTAGGCGCGGCTGGCGCGCTCGAAAAGAGAAATAAACGCGTCACTCAGCGAGGCATACGTACGTAGTTCAAGAAGTCGTGCCAGGAGAACGTCGCGCTCTTCCCATCCAATGAACTCCTCATCTGGTTCATTGCTGTCTTTTCCAGGGAGCAGACGGAAGCTCTTCATTTCAAGAAGGATTGAACCAATGAGGAGAAACTCAGAAAGGTCCTCTGCGGTCAAGGTCATTGTTTCTTTGCGCATTTCTGCAACAAAGGCGTCAACAATTGGAGAAAGTGGAACGTCGAGAATATCGACTTCATGGGCGCTTATTAGCCTTAGGAGGAGTTCAACTGGGCCGCTAAAAGACGGCGTCGTCACGACGTAGGTCATGCAGTAACTCTACTTCGACGGCACAAGTTATGCATGCTCTGCTCCTACTATGTAGGGGTGCGAATTCTTTCTGGTATCCAGCCATCTGGAACCCCTCATCTAGGTAACTATCTCGGTGCCCTAAAGCAGTGGGCCGATAGTCAAAACTCTGAGGCGTATTACTGCGTAGTGAATCTCCACGCTCTTACGCTGCAGATTGATCCAGAAGAACTCAGGTCTCAGACAATTGATGGCGTTGCATGGCTTCTCGCTAGCGGACTTGATCCTGAGGTCTGCACACTATTTATCCAGAGCCATGTCCCCTACCACTCTCAGCTCAGCTGGTTGCTTGAGAATGTCGCTACGTTCGGTGAACTAAGTCGTATGACGCAGTTTAAGGAAAAGGCTTCTAGACAAGATGGCTACCGGGCTGGACTATTCACCTATCCAGTGCTTATGGCCGCCGACATTCTTCTCTACAACGCACAAGAAGTTCCCGTTGGAGATGACCAGCGCCAGCACCTTGAGTTAACTCGTGAAATCGCTGAGAGATTCAACAATCGTTTTGGCGACACCTTTACGTTGCCTGCTGGTGTGCAGCCAAAGTCAGCTGCGCGAGTCATGGACTTACAAGATCCGACACGAAAGATGTCGAAGTCAGTTTCCAGCCCACTTGGCTCACTCTCATTACTCGATGACGCCAAAGAAATAGACAAGAAAATCAAAAAAGCAGTCACTGATACCGACAACGAAGTTCGCTTCGACTGGGAAACGAAGCCTGGTCTTTCAAACCTTCTAGAAATTTTCTCTGCCTTTAGTGGAGAAACTCCTCAAGCTGTTGCAAGTCGTTACTCACGCTATGGCGATTTGAAGGGTGATCTTTCCACGCTCGTTACTGAATCACTTGCGCCAATTACTGCTCGATATCACGAACTGCGTGCCGACACGAAGAAGCTAAACGAGATTATTGAACTCGGCTCAGAAAAAGCTTCAGCAATTGCCAAGGTGACGTACGAGCGTGCAGCAACTGCAATGGGACTTATTTAAAACAGTTGTCGTAGCCACCACTCTTGGAGAGATCCAAGGAAGTTGGTTCCAACGTGCAGAACCATTGAGTCAAGAATGATGAATGCCATCAAGAATGGTAACGCGTACGAGCGGTAATGAAAATACTTGGCCAGATTTCTCTGCGGAATAAAACGTTCAAGAATTGCTGATCCATCAAGAGGCGGAATTGGTATCAAGTTAAACGCGGCAAGAGTGATGTTTACGAGTCCAAGGTATTCACCAATATTAAATGTCATCTGACTTTGTGTGTTGTGAATGGCATATTCACAGATAGCGAATCCAACACCTGACAAAAAGATGTTCACGAGTGGTCCAGCTAGTGAAACATAAAGAGATTGTTTTCTTGGATTGCGCAGTCTCCCTACGTTTACTGGGACTGGCTTCGCATAACCAAACATTGGAAGACCACTAAATATAAGAACTGCTGGCAAAAGTAGTGTTCCAAATGGATCAATGTGTTTCACTGGATTTAATGAAAGTCGACCCTGCTGTTTTGCAGTCGGATCGCCGAAGTAGTTCGCTACCCAACCGTGACTAACTTCGTGCAGAATGATTGACGGAACAATCGCAAGTAAGTAATAAAGAATATTCACGTCTATAACCTAATGGGCTCTTGGATGTGCGCTCTTATATTCACGCTGAAGTGAAGTTACCGAAACGGCAGTATAAATCTGAGTGGTGGCTATAGATGAGTGCCCTAAGAGCTCTTGTACGACACGAATATCAGCACCGTGACTCAACATGTGTGTGGCACAGCTGTGGCGAAAAACGTGAGCACTGATAGTTGCTTGATCAATTCCTGCTGGCAGCGCTCGTTTATGAATAATGAGATCAATACCCTGGCGTGTGAGGTTTCCGCCACGAGCATTTAGAAATAGACGACTTGATTGGCGTGAATTAGGGAACTCTGGCCTTCCTCCACTTGCTAGATAATTTCGTAGTGCACCTTTAAGAGTTTTGCCCATTGGAACAAGTCGCTGTTTTGAGCCTTTTCCAGTGACCAGGATGAGCTCCTCATCAAAGTCAACATCTTGAAGTGAAATTCCTACAACTTCACTAACACGAGCACCCGTACCATAGAGAAGTTCCAACAGTGCTCGGTCTCGAAGATCTATTGGAGTGTCAGCAGGGACTGAATCAAGTAGATGAATTACTAATGACTCTTCTAGTGGTTTAGGCAACGATCGACCTCGTTTGCCGCCCTTGAGTCTTGTGGTTGGGTCATTACTAATAGAGCCTTCGTCAGCCATGTATCCAAACCATCCGCGAACTGAAGACATGGAACGAGCAACTGAACTGTCGGCTTGTCCGTCTTTTCTCAGTTTGTTGAAATATTTTTCAAAATCTGACTCAGTGATTTTCTTGCTAGTTAGATTTAGGGCCTTCATCCAAGCAATGAACGCCTCAATATCTCGTCGATACGCCTCAATGGTGGCGACGCTTCGACCTTTTTCAATGGTTAACCATTGAAGGTAATCAGTTAGTAGTTCTTCACTGTTTGCCAAAGTAAGTTCCAGACAGTTCTTGGAACGAATGAATCACAACGTTGCGTCAACCGAGGCAGGATCAATGATGTGTGGCTCACGGCCTTCGCCTCGTGCTGCAGCGGCTTGAAGAAGCCCAAAGAACAGTGGGTGCGGACGATCAGGTCGAGATTTGAACTCTGGGTGAGCTTGCGTTCCGACGTAGTACGAGTTTGTTGGAATCTCAGAGAACTCAATGAGTCTTCCGTCAGGTGATGATCCTGAACATTTAAAGCCAGAAGCTTCAAATTGATCACGGTACTTTGAATTGAATTCGTAACGGTGACGGTGACGCTCTGAAACAACAGTTGTGCCGTACAGTTCAGCAACAACTGAACCTTCATCGAGCATGGCTGGATAAGCACCAAGGCGCATGGTTCCACCAAGGTCAGTCACGTTCATTTGCTCGTCCATCAGAGCAATCACTGGATTGGTTGAAGATAGTGAAAATTCGGTTGAGTGAGCATCGCTCATGCCTAGTACGTGACGAGCGAATTCAATAACCATTACTTGCATCCCGAGGCAGATTCCAAGGAAAGGAATGTCGTTTTCGCGTGCAATCTTTGCGGTGGCGATCATTCCTTCAACACCACGTTCCCCAAATCCCCCAGGAACAATGATTCCGTCGAGCTGACGTAGTCGGTCACTGTCAATTTCGGAAGGAACTCGCTCAGCTTCAAGCCATTCAATCTTTACGTTTGCGCCAACAGCAAATCCAGCGTGACGCACAGATTCGGCCACTGAAAGATAGGCATCTGGCATTGTTACGTACTTACCAACAATGCCAATACGAAGAGTTTTGGTCGTGTTGTGAACACGATGAACCACATCATTCCAAAGAGTCAGATCAATTGGGTGATTCTCAATATCGATGTTTAGCGTCTTGCACACCATTGTGTCGAGACCTTCTTCGAGCATCACGAGTGGAATGTCATAAATGCTCGGTGCATCAACAGCCGAAATCACGCCTTCTAATGGAACGTCACACAGAAGAGAAATCTTGCGCTTAAGACCATCTGAAATTGGTTGGTCACTTCGACACACGATGATGTCAGGCTGAATACCGCGAGACCTAAGTTCAGTGACTGAGTGCTGCGTTGGCTTGGTCTTTTGTTCACCAGAAGGTGCGAGGTATGGAACCAAGGTCAAGTGGACGTAGCAAACATTGTCTTTGCCAGCATCTCGGCGGTACTGGCGGATTGACTCAATGAATGGAACGATTTCAATGTCACCTACGGTGCCACCAATTTCGACGATAACAACGTCAGCCCCAAGGGTTCCTAAGCGACGAATGCGCTCTTTGATCTCGTCTGTGATGTGAGGAATAACCTGGACCGTTTTTCCTAGGTAGTCACCACGGCGTTCTTTGGCAATGACGTTTGAATAAATAGAGCCAGTTGTGGTGTTTGACATCTTCGAAAGAGATTCGTCAATAAACCGTTCGTAGTGACCAAGGTCTAAGTCGGTCTCTCCACCGTCGTCAGTTACGTACACTTCACCGTGCTCGCCGGGATTCATTGTTCCTGGATCGACGTTGAGATACGGATCAAGTTTGCACATTGTGACCTTGAGGCCACGAGATTTTAAGAGGCGACCTAACGAGGAGGCAGTAAGACCCTTACCTAAGGAGCTCGAAACTCCACCTGTTACAAAGACGAATTTTGTCATTCGTTATTAGCCGCATCCACGGAATCTCATACTAGTCGGCTGGAATAGAAATATCTTTCGATTACCTACGAGTTTCAAGAAGTTGTAACGCAAGCGCACGAGATTCTTGACTTAGAGAGTCACCGACCAGCATTCGTGCAATTTCGCTTACGCGATCATCACCTTCAACCCTTCGAATCTTGGTTGAGGCGGTTCCGTTAATTATAGTTTTTTCAATGACGAAGTGGTGGTCTGCTTTAGCCGCCACTGAAGCCAAGTGCGTAACGGCTAAAACCTGCTGACGAGTGCCTAATTCCAGCAGACAGTCGCCAATTTGCTGGGCCACCTGACCTCCAACCCCTGCATCAACTTCGTCAAAAACAGCAACTACGTCCTCCTGGGCTGTTTCCAGAGAAATGGCCAAGAGAACGCGACTTAGTTCTCCCCCACTCGCCAGTGACTGAAGCGGGCCTTCAGGGAGTCCGGGATTAGGAGTGAAAAGTATCTGAGCGTGCGAACCATCATCACCCCCAACGTCGAATCGAAGTGAGGCATTTGGAAGCGCGACTCGAGGGAGCTGAGACCTCACAGATTCAGTGAGTTTCACCGCAGCGTACTCACGATCTTTTTTTGCCTTTCGAGCTAGATCGACTTCTTTTGAAATCAGCCCTGATATTTCAGAATCAAGATTCTCAATTCGCCCAGACTCACCCGTTCTCCTGCTCAGATCTTCCTGAAATTTCGCAAGTGATTCCAAGGCCTCTTCTAGTGAACCATTGTATTTACGAGCGATTGACTGAAGCTCAGAGGCTCGTTCGTCTAGCTGGCCGAGCCTCTCTTCATCAAAGGCGTCTGGGTCAGTAAAGGACGAAAGTTCGTGAACGCCATCTCTCGCTTGTTCGAGTGCACTCAACAAGCTGTTTCGTGCGTTGTCATAGGTATCGCCATGGGGAATGTCTTCGATGGCCTTAGCCAGCCTAGAAAGGACTGCTTCATCGGTATCAGAATCAAGAACTTGCATAACTCCATAGAGCGCTGCCTGACCATCTCGAAGTTCAGTCAGCCTTGTTAGTTCTTCCAGCACATCTCGAAGCTCACTTGGAGACGAAATTTTTACTGCATCGATTTCAGCAATTTGAAACTTTAAAAACTCAATTTCTCGCTCACGTTGTGTGGCGTCACCACCTAAGTTTTCTCGAAGCTTTAGTAACTCGCTCAATTCATTTCTAACCTGATGGAGTTCAGCTGTATCAACTTTTCCCGAAGTGTCAATTAGTCGCAAAATCTCTGTTCGATTTTTGAGACTCAATGAATCATGTTGACCATGAATAACAATTAACTCTTCAGCAAGTTGACGAAGAGACTCGGCACTCGTGGTGGTGTTGTCAAGAGCGCTACGAAGTCTTCCACCTTGTCCGGACTCTCTAAGTAATGAGATTTCTGTTCCATCACGGTTAATAAATAGTGCGGCTGTTTTCATGTCAGTAGTAACTGCATGTCTCGCGCTACTAGCTTCCCCACCGAGGCATAGATCTAACGCACCTAGAAGAAGCGTTTTACCGGCGCCTGTTTCACCAGTGATGACATTGAATCCTTGGGCGAATTCAACACGAGCGTCTTCAATAACTCCAAGCCCGTGAGCATAAAGTTCTACTAGCTGAGCTCTAGGCATGGCCCTCTCTAAGGCCTTGTCGGAGTCGAACCCCAAGATCAAAACTTCGTGTTGCAACAACTCGAACTGGTTTCTGACTCATTGAAACTTCAACCGAATCACCAATATTGAGTGACGTAACTGTGTGTCCATCAGCAACAACCAATGCTCTGTTGCTCTCAACAACGAATCGGAATTTCTTCTCAGAGCCAACAACGATTGAGTTGCCAATCGTAAAGTGAGGAGCAATTGGAGTGAGAATCATGAGCGGAAGTGTCGCATCAACTACTGGCCCACCGGCTGAGAAGTTGTAACCGGTACTTCCAGTTGGTGTCGAAACCATTACTCCATCGGCTGAATATGAAAGAAACTCTTCGTTGTCAACAAACGTCTTGACACGAACCATGTGTCCTGATTCTGCTCTTTCGATTACAACTTCATTCATTGCAAATTCAGTTTTGTTACCAGAATATGAAATTTCAAGTGCGATTCGATGATCAACCTCATTGCTCTTGATGGCTTCATTGATCACTGATACCAGCTCAGATGGTTGAACACTTAGAAGAAAACCAAGTCGACCTAAGTTGACGCCAACAAGACGAGCGTTGTATTCGTGAGCAATTCGAGCAGACCTAAGGAATGTTCCGTCACCACCGAGACTTACAACCAACGTCTCATCATCAAGCTCAGGAACTGAATCAGAGTCAAGCATGTGAACTGAACATGTAACGCTTGATGACTTGAGGCGATCAGTTGCTTCACGTGCAAGGTCCAGGGCATCTGGTCGGTTGCTAAAAGCCGTAAAAAGCAGTTGAGTCACGTTGCACCTCGTGGCTTAATCGTAGTAACTACTTGTGACCTCTAGGTCATTGCAGAAAAACGTTGAAACAGGTATTTCATTGGTGTCGAAGGCGGGACTTTAACCCGCACGCCCTTTCGATCACTAGCCCCTCAAGCTAGCGTGTCTGCCATTTCACCACTTCGACGCGGAGTACTACTTTATACGCTCCCAAGAGCAA
>CAINVQ010000026.1 GCA_903854175.1 uncultured Actinomycetes bacterium
AGAATTGGAGTGTCGACAGTGGCTTCAATGATCGCTGTGTTGCTGAAAGTATTTAGAACGTTCTGAACACTTTTTCTGGACTCTTGATCCAGAACACCAGCAATATCGTCAAGAACTATCAACTGCGAACCAGCCAGTAGTGCACGGGCAAGAACAATGCGAACTCGCTCTCCTGAACTGATACCTCTACCGTCTGCGAGCAGAACTCCTTCGAGGTCACTAAAGCGGTCGCTGTCTAGACCTAGATCTGAGAGAAGGGCGGCAACGACTGACATGTCATGGTGCGCACCAAGTGTGACGTTTTGCCAGAGAGAACCCGAAAGCAGTGCACTATCGGGTGAAACAAATCCAATGGATGTTGCGCTCAGCAAGATTTCTCCACTTACTGGTCGGCGCCATCCAAGCAAGGTGTGCAGCAGACTGGTTTTGCCACTCCCCGAAGCCCCAGTTATCAATAGCTTTGTTCCAGCCGTAACGCGAACATCAATTGGAGATGTTTGTGCTTCAAAGCGCAGTTCGCTGGCACAAAGTAACTCGTTACTTGAGGCTCCTCTTGGAGCTACCTCGTCAAGTGACAGAAGAGCGATTGATTTTTCAGCGTCTTCACGTCGGTGAAACTCAGAACCGTAACGGCGAACCTGGCCAAACACTTCACTTGTCACTAGTACTGCAACAAGAGCATTCTGAAGTTGAATTGTTCCATTCAATAATCCAAAGCCAACAACCATGGCAACTAATCCAATGCTCACGCCGCTAATAAATTCAGTTACAAGCGATGAGCCGAGGGCAACCCGGATTGCTTTAAGAGCAATTTTGTGTTCCGAATCAGATATTGCACCAATTTCATTTGCTCCATAAGTGACTGCGCCAAGCCCACGAAGTTCAGTGGCGTGGTCAAGAAGTTCAAGCTGACGTGATTCCAAAATTGCACGCCGGTCGTTGTGCTCATTTGTTAGCTCGGAACTTCTCTTGCCTGAGCGAATATAAAAAGGAATTGCAAGCAGAAGTAGCGCCACAATAATTGCGCTGCTCACCCAGCCAACGGACCAAAAAACAACTCCAATGCCCAGCAGGCTTACTTGTGCGCTTACTAAGAGCAGCTCTAAAAGTGGACCTTGCGAAGCATGGTCAATTGCTTGAGCTAAGTGTGCTCGACTTCTCTCGCCAGCGAACGTAGGGATTGAGAGGTGACGAATAAGCCCCGAGCGCCAGTAGTCACGAACATTTCTTGAAGTGGCAAATCCCCATTCTTCGCTGATGGCTCCAAGTAGGGCTCGTGCACAGAGAATTGCGATAAGGGTGACAATTCCTTTTTGAATCTGATGGGTTGCAATGTCGCTGAGCGCTACGGCACTGAAAAAAGAAAGGAGTAACCCAGCGGCTGCGTTCAGAACACCAAGAACTTGAGCGCTTTTACGAAACGGGGTCACTGCTCAATGCTAATGAGATACCTAGAGCGGATCATCTCGGTGGGCGAGAGCTCTGGCGCCTCCATTTAGCCAGTCACGTAGGGCTTTGGTGGCCCTGCAGTCATCTTCGTTGTACTCAAGAAGTCGCTTCCTTGAAGCGTGGCCCTCCGGGGTGTCTTTTACTGCAACTTCGTACCACAGCATTGAAGCTTCGCCACTGGGGTTCTCGTCTCGCCACTTAAACCCAGCCGCTACGGCAAGTTGCTTTAGGCCAAGTGGTCCTTCAGTTTGTATTTGCTGCTTGGCAATGTCGTGC
>CAINVQ010000027.1 GCA_903854175.1 uncultured Actinomycetes bacterium
GTTGAGATCAGAGTCCATGGGGTTTATCTCAAGCTCCAAAGGAGCATTAAACGGTGATGAAAGGAGGTATGCAAGTGAAGCATTTTCACTCGTGACACAAAAACCATGGGCGACACCAGCAGGCAGATAGACAGACTTTCCGAGGTTTGCTCCTAGAGAAATAATTTCAACTTTGCCATATGTTGGAGATCCGACACGAATATCGACAAGCACGTCATCTAGTTCCCCATGAACACAAGTAACTACTTTTGCTTGACCTTCTGGGGCTAGCGAATAATGAAGTCCTCTAACTACATTGCGTTCAGAAAAAGAGAGATTTGCTTGCTTGGCATAAAAATCAAGTTCTGCAATTTCAAAATCAGGAAACTTGAACCACTCGCGAAAGTATCCTCGATCATCTCCGTGTACCGGAGACTCAAGTTCATACGCACCTTTGATAGAGAGCTCTCTTAGATTCATGACAACAGTTCCTTAATTGGACGCCACCATGATTCGTTATCGATGTACCACTGAACAGTTGATGCAAGCCCTTCATTGAAATCAACTTGCGGGGTGTAGCCAAGTTCGTTTCGAATTTTTGTCCAGTCAACCGAGTACCTGCGATCGTGACCTAAGCGGTCAATAACTGGTTCAATCATTGAGCTGTCATGCCCACAAAGTTCCAGAAGCTTCCATGTCAGTTCTTTATTAGTGAGTTCTGTTCCTCCACCGATGTTGTAAATCTCACCTTCACGGCCATCTTCAAGTACACGAAGAATTCCACGACAGTGGTCATCAACATGGAGCCAGTCACGAATATTTAGTCCATCTCCGTAGAGGGGGACTTTCTTTCCGTCAATCAAGTTGCTTACAAAAAGCGGAATAACTTTTTCAGGGTACTGACGTGGTCCGTAATTATTAGAGCAACGAGTCAGCATTACTGGAAGCCCAAATGTACGGTGATACGCAAGTGCAGCCAAGTCCGATCCAGCCTTGGACGATGAGTAAGGGGAATTAGGTTCGAGGATGTGCTCTTCAGTCCAAGAGCCCTCTGGGATTGATCCGTACACTTCATCCGTTGAGATGTGAACAAATCGCTCTACACCACCATCTCGAGCACTCTCAAGAAGTTGCTGGGTGCCTAAAACGTTCGTTTCAAAGAATGCTTTAGCCCCGGTAATAGAACGGTCAACATGGCTTTCAGCCGCGAAGTGAACAACCGAGTGAGCACCACGTAGAACCTCATTTGAGAGGTCCGCGTCATTAATAGAACCATGGATGAAACTCACACGAGGGTCCTTCAAAACGGCATTCATGTTCTCACGACGCCCGGAATACGTGAGCGCATCAAAAAGGACTATCTCTTTGTAACCGAGTTGCTCGGCCTGACCAAGCAGCATCTCTGAGAAACGAGAACCTATGAAGCCAGCTGCTCCAGTGATTACAACGCGCATAGAGATACCTGGCCTTTAGAAAGGGGTTCGTTCACTTCTATACTAATGGAGTGAAGGGAATCATTCTTGCTGGCGGTAGTGGCACTCGGTTGCACCCCATTACCCGAGCCGTGTCGAAGCAGTTACTTCCGATCTACGACAATCCAATGGTGTATTACCCTCTAAGCACTTTGATGCTCGCAGGGCTTCGTGAAATTCTCATCATCACTACTCCGCATGACCAACCTGGATTTATTCGTCTGCTTGGCGATGGTTCACAATTTGGTCTTGAAATTTCTTACGTAATCCAAGAAAAACCAGATGGGCTCGCTCAAGCATTAATTCTCGGAGAAAAGTTCCTTGATGGAGAAAAATGCGCACTAATTCTTGGTGACAATCTTTTCTATGGCCCGGGACTTGGAACACACCTTCGACAAAACAACGAAGTAAAGGGTGCTCTAATTTTCGCGTACCAAGTTGTTGATCCAACTGCATACGGAGTTGTTGAATTTGACAACAACGGAAAAGTTGTTTCAATCGAAGAGAAGCCCGCGAATCCGAAGAGTAATTACGTTGTTCCAGGAATTTATTTCTATGACGAACGAGCGCCAGAGATTGCAAAGACACTTGAACCAAGTGCACGAGGCGAATTAGAAATTACAGCACTGAACAACGCATACCTCGAGATGGGTGAGCTGAGCGTAGAGGTTCTTTCAAGAGCTACAACGTGGCTTGATACAGGAACGTATGAATCGCTTTACGAGGCTGGTGGGCTTATTCGCACTCTGCAGCACCGAACTGGTCTGCGTATCGGTGATGTCGAGCAAATTGCTCAAGATCAGGGCTGGATCTAACTCACCAGTAACAAAATCACAACGCATTACGAAGTATGTCCTAAAGTATTTTTATTCATTCAAAAGGAGTTACATGTCAACAGCTTCAATCACACTTAAGCAACCTCGAGTTCTTGCAGATGTTCTGCCAAAGTCACTAACTACTGACATTGCACTCGTAGTAGGGGCAGCTGCGCTAGTTGGATTACTTGCCCAAGTATCAATCCCA
>CAINVQ010000028.1 GCA_903854175.1 uncultured Actinomycetes bacterium
CCAAATCCTTCAACGCGAGCTTCTACGTCGTGGCCACCGGGGCCAGGAGTCAGGCGAATATTACGAACCCGTGTACCAACTTTCAGCGTGTTAGAGCTCCCCTTAACCTTCATGTCTTTAATGATCGTGACAGTGTCACCATCTTGCAAAATATTGCCAACCGCGTCACGAATGACATCGTCAACTACTGCGTCTTGAACCTCTTCTTGAGGGATCCATTCATGTGCGCACTCGGGGCACACAAGTAGCGCACCCATTTCATATGTATTTACACATTGGCACTTAGGGCAGGGGGCGAGTTTATCCATGAACTTCCAACCCTACTCACTAAAGAAAAAATAGATATTCACTACCAAGCGAGCGCTTTGCTAATGGCTGTCACCATATTTAATTGAAATTATTTTTAGCAACGCTTAAAACAGCGCCGAAAGTAATATATTCAACTCTTAATGACCAAAAACCCAGCAACAGGACTAATGCACCAATTGAAGAACAGAGCCACCCAAATGAAAACAGACCAATAATGACGCCACTCATGGCACCACCAATTGCGCCCATCAGGTTCATTACAAGGTCGCTAGCGCCTTGAGATGATGGTCGCATTTCAATAGATACAGATTCCGACAACAGCGTTGAACCAGCAATAAGAGTGCACGACCACCCGAGACCCAGTAGGAATAGTCCAATGCCAAGTGATACAGCGTTCATCGCTGGTGACAGCCCAGCAACTATTGCTGAAATTATAAGCAATGCAATACCGATCTGAATTGCTCGAACTCGACCCACTTTGTCACTAAGCATTCCAACTAATGGGGAGAATGCGTACATTCCAAGTACGTGAACACTAATGACCAAGCCAATGACAGAAAGTGTCACATCAACGTGAGACATATGAACTGGCGTCATAACCATTATTGAAACCATTGCCAAATGCCCAATACCAACTGCGGTTATTGCAAACAGAGCATGTGGGATTTCACGAATGTGTTTTAGGGCTGCGCTCGTAGTTTCGTGTTTGTTTTGAGTCACACCATCAGAGGAAAGATTTGCTGTGAGGTAAGGATCTGGCTTTAGGAAAAAGTAGATCACGGCCGTCGCGAGTGCCAGGCTTATTCCAACAATGAAGTATGGGCCCACCAATCTTGGGAGATGAAAATAGTGTGCAATATTTCCTGACGGCTGCATAAGATTCGGGCCAGTAACTGCGCCAACTGTTGAGCCCCACACAACGAAGGAGAGGTTTCGAGATCTATTCTCTGGCGTTGCTAAGTCAATAGCTGCAAACCTCGCTTGATATCCAGATGCGGACGCCGCCCCAATCAAGAAAGAACCCGCGAGCATCAAAAATAATGATTTATGAATTCCACCAAGAATTGCTAGAGCAGCGCCTACACCCCCAACGAAAAATCCACTAATCAGTGAATACCTGCGACCGCCTTTTTGAGTCAGCTTGGCCAAAGGTAGCGCCATCACTGCAGCGCCAAGCACCGTTGTTGTCTGTGCGAGCCCAGCGAGTGATTCCGACTTCGAAATTGATGCAATAAGAAGTGACCCTGCGGCCACTGTTCCAGAAGTTCCAATCCCGTTCAGAATCTGAGCTGCGCTCAAAGTTCGAATAACCCTCTTCTGCTGTGCAGCAGTGTCTGGATTACTCGATGCTGAGTCGATAGACATTTGTTTCGCGTTGTTCAAATCCAAGCTTCACATACATTGCATTCGCTGCTTCACGAGAAGGACGACTTGTTAGATCAATAGATTTGGCTCCACGACGCTTAGATTCTGAAATTGCAGCTTCAGTTAGTGCAGCACCAGCACCAAGACCACGCGCACTCTCGTCAACCACAACATCTTCAATCCATGCCCTAAGTCCCGAAGGAATTGGAAATACAACGAGCGTCAATGTGCCTACAATCGCCCCTTCGTTTTTCGCAACGAATACAGAAACTGCTGGGTTTGCAATAAGCGCTTCAACATCTTGACTAGTAAGTGGGGCGGCACTCGAAGATAGCTGAGGAACCAATTGGTTAAGGCTAGTTAGTAGCTCAGCCGTGGCGGAAGTTGCGATTTCAATCGAGATGCTCACTCTTCACTCCTCCACACTGGAACTCGCAGTTCGTCGTAGTAAACGTCACGAGTTTCACCGTTAATTGCGGCGAACACTGGTTCAACCCAGCGCTCTGCACCAATTATTGGTGAAGGTAAATTATCAATTGAGAACCAGCCAGCGTCAGTGCATTCAAGTTCATGAATGTTCATTGATCCGCCATTGAGTTTGCAAAGAAAGAGCATTGAATACAGCGGGACCCTAGAAGCCCCATGTCTCATCCCGTCAAGCACACCAATCAGTCGAATTGGTTCAACTTCGTAACCAGTTTCTTCAAGGACTTCTTTCACAACAACTTCAGGTGCGGAGTAGCCAATGTCGCACCATCCAGTTGGATACAACCAGAAACCAGAGTCAGCACGCTGAATAAGAAGTAGCTCTCCTTTTTCGTTTGATACTGCGGCTCCAACAGCAACCTTTGGCGTTGCATATCCTGGAATTCCTTGACCAATTTGCTTCATCCACTCAACAACGTGTCCTTGCGCGTCGAGAACATCGTGCGTTCCGTGGTCAGCTGCAGCTTTTATGTCGCCAGCAATATTTAGAATCTCTTCGTAACGTTCGCGTTCGTACTGGCTTTCGGTGAAGCCAATTCCAGTGCGAGCTAGCCCCGCGAGAGACTCCGCCCAACGCCGAAGCGTCTTTTCAGATACTGGTTCACTCACGCTTTGACGCTACCAACGATGCCTAGGCCAATGTGGCGTCTAGAACTTCATCTACAGAACCAACAAGTCCGGTATAGAAAGCACCAAATTCCGCATAGAGCGTCGACGCTTCGTCGAACCTCATTGTGTAGACGCAGTCCTTGAGGTCGTCAACGTGAACACCGAAGAGTGTCACTCCCCATTCCCAGTCGTCTAGACCAGTAGACCCAGTAACCACTTGAAGGACTCGCCCCTTAAAGTCACGTCCAGATTTGCCGTGCTGACGCATAAGTTCTTCGCGCTCTTCATACGGCAACTTGTACCAGTTATCTTTTTCGCCACGGCGCTTAGACATTGGATAGAAGCAGAATGCCTTCATGCCTTCAGGAGGAAGAACCGGGAAAAGACGGTCGTTGATCATCTTTTCTGGCATGCCCTGGGCGTATTCAGAAATTTCAGTTACAGAAACGTAGCTCTCGGCGACCATGAATCCAGCCGCTTGAATCTTTGACTGGAACTTACGTAGGTCCCACAAGTTTGTTCCAAGAACCATGAAGCAGGTATCGGCTTTTGCGCCCATGATGGCTGCAGTTACAACTTGCATGCCTACTTCTTTGGCTTCTTCAACCGCACGCTTTACTGCAGATGCGTCAACAGCTCCGTCTGGGTGACAAAAGAGGTGCAAAACATTGAGACCGTTTGATGGACTGAGCGGTTCTTGATTAGTCATGTAACCATGCTACGCCCA